>CAYLSF010000006.1:25525-27067 GCA_964385675.1 uncultured Saprospiraceae bacterium | reverse complement strand
ATTTAAGATATAAATTATAACATTGAATTATAAATCACGCAAGGAACGTTTACTATTTGCCATGAAGCAAACTAAAATAAGGCAAAGACAAGTGGCTGAAGAGCTAGAAGTTTCTCAAGCTACAGTAGCGCAAATGTTTTCCAGGGATCGGGAAATAGATAGTATTCGTTACGTGGAAGCAATTGCTAAACTGACAGGATTCCCTCAAGTGTGGCTTATGTATGGGGACTATAAAATGATAAAGGAAGATTTGGATAATGGTCTTACATATCTTATAACTTCAAAACCTACTAAAAAATGAAGCTGCTAATTTTGATACCCTTAGTATTCTTTATTTCCTGTAAAGATGATGACGGATGTTTTGATTGCTTTATTGCATCTCTTAATGAAAGTGAGGAGCTGGAAACGAGAAGTGAAAAGTTTTGTGGTGATGAGGAGGAAGCAGAAGAATTTGAAATTCAATCATTAATATTGGATGATGAGCAAGTTATAAATTCAGCAATATGTCGAGAAGTAGAGTGTATAAGATGCTTTCTTTTGATTGAAAACACTTCAGAGGAGCCAACTATCATATTTAGACAAATTTGCGGATCAAAATCGGAAGCGAGAGAATTTGAAGAAGAAACTGGAGCAATCTGCCAATTATAGTAGAATCCTTATTGATAAGGCAGGAAGATTTTATATCAAAAGTGAATTCGGAGGTAAGGCTTTTATTATCCGGAGACGCAAGGATAATCGGTTTGATGTAACACATGAAGAATGGTATTACGATAAATATTTCGAAGGGATATGATAGAAGTTGAACTAAAGAGTGGCCAGCTGCTAAAGCTACATGGAGGAGCGGAGTCAATGCCTAGGATAAATGAGTTTAAATTTAATTATCACCTGTCTTTAGAATATGGGGTGGGATCAGATCTAAACTCCATTGTTAAGCATTACACCAAAGTATCTCAATTTATAGCCACTGATAATAAAGAGAATGCATTAAAAGAGCTGGATAACCTGATGTTAAATCATCAAAGCATGATTGATCAAATAGATCATCTTTCCAGGGCTTTCGCTTCTATTGTTCATTCTATAGATAATGAAAAGAATGAGGATTTGAGCGATGAAGGATTAGACCTTTTAATAGAAAAAATACCTCAAATCGAATCTCGTGAGATGAGGAATATTATTGATAAAGTAAAAAAAAACTTAAATACGAATTAAGCCACCTTATACCGGATATATTTGATAGTGATCCACAAGCATTTTACAATGCTAAGAAATACTCTAAAGCTTTAGTTGATTTGGTTATTAATGAATCTGAAACAGCTAAGTTTGACATTGAAACTTACCAAAAATCTCTTCTAAGTAAGTCTACCCCCTTGTCTTTTACCGGCCCAGATAGTTACCTTTCCTTTCTTAAAGAACAATTTGATAATCAATGTTTCCTTTTAGAGCAAAACCGGATTGTTAATCCTCACCAATTGCAACTTGATCAATTCTATGCAAAGTTGAATATTATTAAAAAGGTCAATAAAAAGAAGTCCAATCAAGGAA
>CAYLSF010000006.1:0-25513 GCA_964385675.1 uncultured Saprospiraceae bacterium | reverse complement strand
TAACTCTATATTATATTATTGCAGGTATATTGCTTATTTTTATAGCAAATACTTGAATAATTGGCCGATAAGATTAGAATACCAGAAGACCTGGTTCAGGTCAATGCTAATGCCCTCCAGCAAGCAAATCAGGGCTTACAAACTCTCACTACTAATGTAAATGCACTTAATGCGGCGTTTGATAAAATAGCCGGAAGGAATGCCAATTCTATAAAGGAATTTGCAAATGAGATGACTGCTATAAATGCTCAAACCCAGTCATTCACCAAGGCTACAGCTCAGAACACTGAAAAGATACAAGAGAATAACCAGGCCATAACTCAAAGTGCAAAATCTTATTTAGAGTTTAAGCAAACCAATGAGCAAATCACCCAGATACAGGCGCAGAACTCTAAACAAGTTCAAGTACTTACTACACGCTTAAACGAACTTACTAAACAATTCAACGCTTTAGATCCCACCATTGATAAAGACGGAAAACAGTTGAGGGTACTATCGGGCGAGATCAGGAGAACGCAAAAGGAAATAGATCTTCTAAATAGATCGACAGCAAATACCCGCAGAGAATTTGAGGCAGCAGAAGGATCATATAATGAGTTGGTTCAAGCCAATAGAAGGTTAACCCAACAATTAAAAGCACTCCCCAATGCGTTTAGTAGAACCAATAAAGAAGCACAGCAATTACAACGTCAGATAGCCTCTAATACTGCCAGGCTAAAAGAATTCGATGCTGCGATAAATCAGAACTTTAGAAATGTAGGGAATTACACCAGTGCATTAGGAGGAGCGACGAGAGGTTTAACCAGTTTTGCCGCAGGATTAGGTGTTACTGTGAGCGGGGCATTTTTGTTAGCAAATGGAGTGCGTGATGCGGTTGGAATAATTCGAGATTTCCAAAAAGAGAATGCAATACTGGCCGGCGTTCTTAATACTACAAGGGATGAAACGGTAGAGCTTACCGAAGATGCTATAAGATTAGGGAGTACAACTGCCAGAACAGCGACAGAAGTAACGGGGTTGCAGATAGCTTATGCTCGTTTAGGATTTACACAAGATGAAATTCTAAATCTAACTGAAGCAACAATTTCAGGGTCGATTGCTCTTAATTCATCCCTTGATGAAACAGCAACCTTAACCGGTGCAGTGGTGCGTTCTTTTGAGGACTTAAGTTCTTCAGATGCCCCAAGAATCATAGATGCTTTAACGACCAGTACCCAAATATCATCCTTGAATTTTGATGCTTTGGCAACTGCCTTACCTAAAGTGGCCGGCGCAGCAAATGCATTGCAAGTGCCTCTTGAAAGAGTTTTGGCTGATTTAGCAATTGCCCAGGATGTCACTCAAGATGCCTCGATTGCCGGCACTTCATTAAGGAATATTTATATAGAACTCGCCAAAGCTGGAATTACCTATGAGCAAGCTTTAGATAAAATAAATAATTCTCAAGATCAGTTAACTACAGCAGTTGATTTATTTGGCAAAAGAGCAGCAGTTACCGCTCTTGGACTTGCTAATAATATTGATAGGACAAATGAGTTGAATGAATCTCTTCTGCAAGCAGGGGGGACAGCCGAACGTGTTGCGGAAGAGCAGTTAGATACGTTGAGTGGTTCATTAGACCTATTAGCTAGTGCCTGGGAAGGATTAGTCCTTTCTATTGATGAAGGAGAAGGAGCTATAACAACCAGTTTAAGAGGGCTAATAGACTTATTTACAGATTATTTTACAGCCCTTACAAATTCAGAAGATGCTACACGCCAATTTGCAGCTTTATTAGCTGGACCCGTTGGTACGGCAATTATAGATGCTGGAAGAGAAGCGGGAATATTTACTACGGAGCAACAAGAGCTTGGAGAACAAATAAGGGGCACAACTATTTTATTGGAGGCGGCTAGAAAAGAAGCAGCTCAATCGGCTGAGGTGACCCAGGAACAGGCGGAATTAATAAACAGGCTTACACGAGAACAAGCTGAGTTATTAGCCAAACTTCCAAGTATAGTCAGAGAAACAGATGAATTAAATAAAGAGGCCGATGATTTAAATAAAAATCTAAATAAGCTAATCCCTTCAGCCGAAGAATTGAGAAAGAAATTTCTCGACTTATTTTCTATTACAACAAGATTAGGTCCTGAATTATCGGATTTAAACGATGAGCTGGAAGATATTAATCAGAATGCCCGCAATGTAGATTTCGCTAATGCATTTATTGATGAGATAAATAAACTCCAGAGTGAGAGAGACACCTTTGATTCCTTATTAAGATCTATAGTAGTAGGTGACGATCCTGATGAGGTAGTACAAGAACAAAAAGATGCTTTAGCAGAAGCCAGCCGAGCAGCGGAGAGATTCAGACAAGAACAAGAAGCTCGTCAATTGGCAACCTTTGAAATTACGGATTCCATAGGACAAGCTTTTTTCGATAATCGCTCTATAAGACGCCAGCAAGAGCTGGAAGAAATAGAAGCCAATTTCCAAGAGCAAATAACTGCTGCTCAAGGGAATGCCCAACAACAAGCTATTTTAGAAAGGAGATTAGCCCAGGAAAGGCGGAGAATTCAACAAGAACAAGCTAGAGCAGATAAGCAAAATGCCATCTTTGGTATCATCTTAAATACAGCTAGGGGTATAACAGCCGCTTTAACCTCAATACCTCCCAATGTACCACTATCCATTGCTATAGGGGCCATCGGTGCAGTTCAATTAGGGATAGCAGAATCGACTCCTATCCCTCAATTTGCAACGGGCACAGACTCTACGCCAGACGGCCCTATTATGATCAATGAAGCGGGCAAAAGAGAGCTTATTATAACTCCTGAAGGTAAGGCTATGGTATATGACACTCGCAATCCTGTCATTACTGATCAAATCCCAAAAGGCTCAACCATCATTCCAGATGATGTGGGAGATCTAACATGGGATTATTTAAATATCAAAGCGAAGGGAGATAAAAAAATAACCGAGGATTTAGTTAAGGTTTATAAGGAAAAAGAAACCCGGATTATAGAACAACAGGCACAAATGATTGCCGGAACCATGAATCCTTCAGAAATAGGTCAAGCAGTGGCTAGAAATTTACCTCCAATGCAATATTGGGAAATGAATAATGGAGAGCTTGACCTTTATATGCGTAAGGGCAATCATAAAACTAAAATCCTAAATCAGTCCAGGAAGGATAGAGTATGAACATTTATTCTGTTCCTAATCGGTTTATATTGACAATAGATAGTATTGACTATGAAATCCGGGAGCCGGTGGGTTGGGATTCTGTAAAGGCTGAAATGTCAAGAGACTTCCAAAAGTATAGGTTCGGATTTACAGATTTATTGGTCGAAGATGATGTTAAAGTGCAGTTCACCCAAGATCCCACTCCAAATGGTATAAGGTCTTTTGACTTGTTGAGAGATAAGTTTAATCAAGACGGCACAGATTCACAGGCACTATTTAGGCTTGAGGCTGACTTTAGCACGCCAGGAAATCCCACTATATGGGAAACAATTTATACGGCTAATATTGATTTTGATCCAAACAAATTTGAGATATTTGACCGGGAAGTAAGCGCAACTTTAAAAACTATAAGCTTTGAAGATAAGTTTAACTCACGTTTTGATACTCTTATAGATATACCGGGGAATCAAGATTTAGATGGGAATTCTTCCACGCTTTATGCCCCTACAAATGTCAAACTCCATTCCAAGGCAATCAGAAAGGTTTCTCAAGGGTTTATACTTTTCGGCACTTCTGTAAATGCCAGGAATTTCGAAGAGGATCTTAATGAAATAGAGTATGAAAATGGAGAGTTAGGGTTTCAACCTTCGGTTAATTCAGTAGTTAACGACCCCACCCCTCCGGGGACTGACACAATTACTTTGGGAGGGAATTTAATTGCAGCAACCGAATCCAGAGGATATTCATTTTCCATTACTATTGATTCAGAGATATTTACCCAAGACACTTCTGCCCCTCCGGTGGGACAAATAGCAAACATGTATTTAGTTGATGAAGTGAATGGAGTAATCACAAGAACTTTGGTTGGTACGAGTCTTGCCTTTCCTCCTTTTGGGCAATCCTGGTTTGTAACCCAAACCTTAAATCTTACAAAGCCAATTAACGAAATAGGAAATACGACTTATCGCATAGAAATTGATGTTTCTCCTACTATTGGAGGAGCCACATACCTTTTAAGAGTAGACGATTTTACTTTTACAATGACCCAGGATACATTACGTCCTGAATCAAACGTGAATGTATGGACTCTTAACCAGGTAGGACGGAGGATAATTGAAGCCACCACGGGTCAAGATGTTTATCAGAGTGATATTTTAAACAATGGATGTGCTTCAGGCATAGGATTAACCAATGGCCGCTTTATTAAAGCGCAAACAGATGCCGAATTTAATCCTAAAACCTCAGCTAAGGATTTTATTAACTCCATGGGAGGGATGTTCGGGATGGGGTACGGTTTTGAAGGAACGACCATAAGACATGAACCTATAGAGCACTATTTTCAAGATGTAGAAGTCTTCCAGATAAGCAATACAGATCTTAAGCAGTATTCGGAAGTTCCCTTTCCTGATATTTTTTTCAATCTATGTAAAATAGGCTATAAAGAGGGATTTGATGAGGAGCTTTTTTTTAGGGATGATCCCCAGGGAGATCATGAATACCTATTGCCTTTAATTAGCCCTAAAAGTGACTTTGATTTTAGGGCAGATTATATAGGCTCAATGTACGCTATTGAGCAAAAAAGAAGGGAGCAATTTTTAAGGGAAGGTGCGACAAATAAATTTGACGATGAAATTTATCTAATCAAGCTCGATGAGGTAACAGAGTATCAATCGAATGATTATCAATATCGCCCAAATGAAATCCAGCTATTAGAGGGGGAGTTTTTTGATGTTGATCCCGGTGACAATATAACCATAAGTGCCGGGGCTATTGCAGGTAATTACACTGTGGGTACAGTAACCAAGCAACAGGGGAATACGTTTCTACAAGATCTTACGCCGCCCATTGTTTCTAATGGTGGCTTTTCTGGTCCTTATACGTTATCGTTAAATACTACTAAGACAGTACCAGAAAGGGATGAAAACTTTCAGTCAGTAACTAATCTTATAAGCCCAGAAACAGCTTACAATTTAAAATTAACCCCTAAAAGGTTATTATTAAATCAAGCCCGGTGGATTAACTCCATATTGAATTTTAAGCCAGGAACGGATTTGATCAGGAATCAATTTGTAAAAAATAATGGGCTGCTAACCACAGACTTAAATTTTGTAACAGAGGCTTGCAATGACCCCTTAAGACTTACCTACCAAGAAAATGCAGACATTCCTATAGAGGATTTAAATGACGGGGCTAAGCTATTCACTGGTAGGGCTATGAAAGTAGTGGCAGAAGTGGGATTCGATAACATTAATCTTATCATGAATGCTAATCGAAACTTATTAACCGGAGATCAGGAAAGCTTAAATAGAGGATTCATCACAGTTAATACAGCAGATGACACTATTCCTTTTAGGAGTGGATGGGTGTATGATCTAAGGTTTGCTTTAAACATGGAAATTGTTGAAATGGTCCTTTTAGAAAAGGCATAAAATATAGGTTTTTATTATTAAATTGCTTAAAAAATTACTGAAATTATTAATGGCGTGTCTTCAGGACGTTTCACCAGGGAATTTTATTAAAGGGTATTTAGTTGAAGATCCCTATACTTTGAATGATCTTCAAACTCAAGGTATACCTGAACCTTGTACCCCTCCTGTTCCATTTGGTAATTTTATATCCATTCAAACCGAGTGGAATGACTCATCTGCTTCGGACGGGGAATTTACATTAACTTTATATGCTCCAAGTGCCGCAGATTCGGATTTTATTTGGGTTCTTCCCAGTGGAACGTTAGTTGAAGGTAAGACACTGACTATAGCAGCCGATTCGGGGGAATTGAATGGATTTCTTACTACTATAAACCTAACAAGTGATAGCTTTTCAGATGTTGAGGGTTTAGATCCTACTACATGGGTAGATAAAAAACTAAGAAATACACTAGATCTATCTCAGATGGAATTTGCCGACACTGGGTTTAATTCTGTTAATGTAAATGCTACAGGGAATAATACTTCTCGACTTTCCAGCCTAATAGCTCCAAAAGGAGACGTAAACGCCATCGTTTGTGATAATAATGAGATAGCTAATCTAGATTTATCAAATGTCACAAATTGGACAGGTACCTCTAGGGTAATAGCCAACGACAATTCAGGTGTAGGGATAGAGGTGACTTATAATGCGAATATCGGCCAGCTTCTAACTTTAAATGTGGCCAATAACTTTAACACTGCTGCGCAGTCCAATAAAATTCTTTCTGAATTAAACGCTTTAGTAGTTGGGGGGACTGTTAGATCTGTTATTATGGATGGAGCTACTAATGCAGCATTAACTCACAATCCGACAGATGGTATTGCGGCTTATATGGTTCTGACCCAAGATAAAGATTATATCATACAGGCTAATCTACTGGAGTTTAATTTCTCAGTTAATTCTAATGCTAGTGGGCCGGTCAATACAGTAGGATTACCACTAATATCTACGGGGACTTATGATTTTCTTGTTGATTGGGGAGATGGAAGCCCTCAGGTACGAATTACGGCGTGGGATCAAGTTGATAAGGTATATAATTATGGGGTTGGCGGGGCTTTCTCTATTACCATAATAGGGGTATTGGACGGGTGGAATTATGCTGAAGATCCTATTTATAGATTTAAAATATTTAGTATTAGCTCATGGGGGAATATGCGTCCTGATGATACAATAGGAACTTTTCAGGATTGCGATCAATTAGGCACACATGGGTCCACTACATCAGTACTAGATACTTCATTAATGACAAAGATGGAGTCGTTTTATTCCGAATGCACTTCATTAGGCAGAGTGATAGGAATAGATAATTGGAATACTTCTCAAATAACTTCATATAGGCGTACTTTTTTTGGGTGTACAACTTTTGATGATGGAGAACAAGATTTAGAGGGGTTGGATGTTTCATCGGCTACGGATATAACGGAAATGTTAGCTGACACTAATTTCGACGGTGATTTATCAGGATGGGATATAGAAAATTTAGAGAGTGCTTCTAACTTTCTCAATGGGGTCACTCTATCAGTAGCCAATTACGATGCATTGCTTTTAAGCTGGGCAGCTCAAAATGTAAAGTTTGATGTATCATTTAATGCCGGAAGTTCAGTTAACACAGATCCAGGAGCGGCCCAAGATGCCAAAAATGTACTTCAAAACGCACCGAATAACTGGTGTATTATAGATGGCCTTCAGAATCCAGCCGGGTATACGGGAGATTCATATGATTTCAGTGCTGAAATAAAGTCTGATTCTCAGAATATAGCCATGTGGATCAACGAGAATGAGAACATATTAATTGTTGCGGGTGAAGGTGTAACGGAGAACCAAAACATACTTGCTAAGTATAATGTTTCTGTTCCGGGGGATATCAGTTCTGCCTCATTTGTGACAGGCCAAAAGTTTAATATTGAAACACAAATACCCGGACAGGTTAAAAGTGTTATCCTACGCCAGGATGGGTTAAAGATGATTGTCTTGAATGGATCAGGGGATTTGTTTTCTTACAGTCTTTCAACAGCGTTCGATCTTACTACTGTTACATATGATGGGGTAACCGTAAATATTGATGATATTGCTCTAGGAGCTGTGCAAGGAATGTTTATAGATTCAGCAGGAGAAAATTTAGTTTACTGTTCTTCTGGAGGGATAGGAGGTATTTTAATTGTCACAAGAACGTTCTCTACGCCATGGGATATATCTACAGTTAGCGCATCCACTTCAAATGCTGGATCAGCTCAAAACAATGCCGGAGTCACAGCTAATCCAAATGGCACAAAAGTATATCGAACCGATTCAGATAACGATGAAATAGAAGTCTGGATTCTAGCAGAGGCATGGAATATGAGTAACAATTCCCAGACTGTGGTGGTAGATTATAGTTCAGAAACCACTTCAGGCAGGGGATTATTTGTGATAGGTATTAATATTTATCTGATCTCTGGAACAGACCAGACTATTTATCAATATATAGCTTGCCCATGAGTAAGATTGCATCAAATCCATATGTACTTCAAGACAGGCCGTGTGCAAGTTTTCCGGTGGCCTTCCCAGGCGAGCAGCAGAGCATTTATTTTAATACTCAAGATCCCTTCCAAAACTCGGATTTCGGCAATTACAGGCTTGACATTATTAAAGATGAGCCAGGTTATCCAATAGTTGTTACTGATCAATCGGGCCTATTACCTGATTTAATAAACCCAGTTGGACCTATATACAGGATATATGCGATATTCAGTTTCCCTTTTATAGATCCTGGGTTTTATCGATATATGATCTATGATAGTGTAGCTGATCAGGTAATTCTACTAACTAATGCATTTGAAGTCATAACAGACTCTTCAGTTGTTGAAAGGGAAACCACCAGAATCCGATATCGGAATAGCGCAGACATTTACAATTTTGGATATGAATCATTACCTGGATTCTTCAATGAGATTCGCATTAAGATGTACGAGCCGGACCCGGTAGAATTCCCCGCTGATGCTGAACAATATAAAGAAGTAAGCACTGGAGAATTTCAAGTCCCTAAATACGACATTGACAAGTTACATACGTTTGAAACATATTGGTTTGATCCAGATCAACATGAGGCTTTCGCAGTTTTCTTAGCTAACAGCACGAAGTTTGTTAATAATATAGAAATGACCACCAGTCAAGGAGATTCTTATACTGTTAAACAGAGTGAGCCAAGGAGTAATCTAAGTAAGTTTCAAGCCAAGATGTATGATAAGGACTTTTCAACAATTAATAAGAGATGATAATTTAAAGTAAAATGAAAGCTTTATCATATTGGATAACAGACGATTCTCACGAAGATATTAAAGAGGCTGAAAGGCTAGAATTGCCTATACCTCAAGCAGAGTATAAAGAAAAAGAGGTTCATTTCAATCCTGATAAGGTGGCGTTCTTTAGGAGGTCTAATGATAATAAATACATTATTCTAAACTTTGGAGAGAATATAGAGCTTGACATATTATTCGATCAGAAAATTTGGGATGATCTAACCGCTAAATATTCAATGTAAAAAATGACAGCCAAAAAGCTAACAGATAAACAGGAATTATTCTGCCAAGAATATCTCGTTGATTTGAATGCAACGCAAGCCGCAATAAGGGCTGGATATAGCGAACAAACAGCTAACGAGCAAGGTTGCCAAAACTTAGCAAAACTTAATGTTCAAGAAAGGGTAGCCGAATTAAAACAGCAAAGATCTGAAAAGGTTGAAATAACGTCCGATCAAGTACTTAGAGAATTAAAAAATTGGTGGGAATATGACGCTACTCAATTTATGGAATTAACCTTATCAGAAGTTAAAAAGCTCCCTGAAGATGTCCGAAGATTAGTCACCGGATTCAAGACAAGAGAGGATTCAAAGGGGAATAAAACATATGAACTTTCTTTTGTCTCGAAAGAAAAGACAATCGAAATGATAAATCGACACATTGGATTCTATGAAAAGGACAATAAACAAAGAGACGGAGGGGTAACCATTGTCCAGCTCCCAGGGAATGAGCGTTAATTACATAAAGCCTCAAAAAGGATTTCAATTAGAATTTTTAAGTAGTCCCGCAGATATAGTCATCGGAGGAGGTGCCGCCGGAGCGGGTAAAACGTATGCCCTTCTATTAGAAGCTTGCCGCCATATTAATAACTCACAATATGGAGGAGTTATTTTTAGGCGTACCAGTCCACAAATAAGAAGCGAGGGAGGGCTTTGGGACACTTCCATGAACATATATTCATTTATAGGAGGAAATCCTAAGGAGAGCTTCTTAGAGTGGCATTTCCCAGAAGGATCTAAGCTAAAATTCTCTCACCTGGAGCATGAAAAGAATAAGCTGGATTGGCAAGGAGCGCAAATACCCTTTATTGGTTTTGATGAGCTCACCCATTTTTCAGAAAGCATGTTTTTTTATCTTTTATCAAGAAATAGATCAACATCCGGAGTTAAGCCCTATGTGAGAGCTACATGTAACCCGGACCCGGATTCTTGGGTAAGGGAATTAATCGATTGGTGGATTGATGAAGATACAGGCTATCCTATTAAGGAAAGGGATGGTATAATACGCTATTTCATTAAGGATGGAGCTAATTATATATGGGGAGAATCAGTTGATGAGGTGCAAGAAAAAGCATCTTACTTAATCGAACAGTTTGAAACTGATTTAGTCACGGCAGAGGATTTAATAAAGTCAATCACATTTATTTCTGGCTCCGTATATGAAAATGAGGAGCTTTTAAGAGTAGATCCCTCCTACCTGGCTAATCTGTTAGCGCAAGGAGAACAGGAAAAGGCACAGTTATTAGATGGCAATTGGAATATTGTTATAACTGAAAATGAGCTTTATGATTACTATAAGTTCAAAGATCTATTTACAAATACCTTTGTTGAAGCTGGGAGAGGGTATATATCCGCTGATATTGCTTTAAAGGGTTCAGATAAATTTATTGTAGGTTATTGGGAAGGGTTAAGACTAGAAGATATTTCGATAATACCTAAATCAGATGGTAAAATGGTAATTGACACTATTAAGAAATTTCAAAACCAATATAGAGTTCCTAATAGTAATGTGGTTTTTGACAATGATGGCGTGGGAGGGTTTATTGATGGATTTATAGTAGGAGCTAAAGAGTTCAAGAATGGAGCAAGTCCAACCATGAAAAAAGCTTATGAGAACATGAAAGCACAATGCTTCTTTGAATCCGCTGAAAAGGTCAATGACGGTAAGTACTTTATTTCTGAACGTGTGGCTAACACAATGTATGATAGAACTCAAACAGTAAGGCAAAGGATTATCAAGGAGCGAAAGGCCATTAAAAGAGCAAAGCCAGATGATGATCGAAAGCTCAGAGTTATTCCTAAAGAAGAAATGAAAGTAATACTTGGGGGAGAATCACCGGATCTAATGGATATGTTTATGATGAGAGAATATTTTGAAGTAAGGCCACATCCGAGGGGATTGGTTAGGAGGAATTAATAATATCTTATCTATTGCTGTGGTGTATTGAAATATTAAGAATGGACAGTAATAGGATTTTCCCACCATTGAGAAGGCCAAGAGTGTTTTTCAACTACGATTGGAATTTGCCTGATCCTCTCATTTTCAATCAGCATTTTAGCTAACTCTTTCTTCGAAAGCTTCATATACATTGTGAGCTTTTCCTCATATGTCATTTCTTGTTCTTGCATCATTTCTTAGAATAGTCCTATAGTTTTTGTTCATTTTTAACTCTCTTTTCTTTTTCTCCATTTTGGCCCGGTTATTAAACAATAGCAAACGGATCTCAGGGTCTGTAAATGATGCAAAGGATAAGAATGCCTATCTTCTTCAATTTGTGCATGAACCGATCTAATAAAAGGCTTATCTGTTTCATGTTTCCATAAAAGTATTAGACATTCCTCAAAAGGAAGTTTAGTAATTTTCTTTGGCCCATAGATTTCGTAAGATATCCAATTATCATCCAAGGGACTATTACAGAATGAGCATTTACTAGAATTACTTGAATTTGGCATTTCACATACATGACAAACTCTCTTATACCCCCAGAACGGTAAATGATCACTCACCCTCCTTCAAATATTTCTCTAAAGCCTTATTCACAATCCAGTTGAAGGATCTGTCTCTTTCTTGAACCTCTTTCATAGCCTTAGAATGCAAATCCTTGTCGATTGAAATGGTTGTTTGAACCTTCCCGTTTCTTAGTGTTAATCCCATTATTGATCAGATAGAGTTAAAACGACTTTGTACCCATACGCCTCTGTGCTAAGCCCATATCCATCGGATTTTATATGGCTCGTCTTTTCAATACGTAAGAATTCAAGCTTATTACTTTCAATAGAACCTTTCACTGCATCTAGCAAAACCTCTATTTCTTTTGGTTTTTCATCCATACAATAAATTTAATTGCAATATAATTATTATCTATAATATGACCAATTAAGAGCCTAATAAAATAACTATAACTTATTTTTAGAGGGAATTAAATCATCTCATAAATGACATTTATAGCAGATTGCCCTCTACCCACCGCACTTACACCAATTACAGCACAAGATTGTGGGATTATATGGGGCCAGATTGCCGGATTTGCCGTGCAAAGAATTGATGATGCCACTAATAACTTTACCGCTCCGGGAAATCCAATAACAGCAGAAGTAAACTGGAACACTTTCGCTGGAGCAGCAGATGACACTAAGATTATTTATACTCCCTTCCTGGGATCGGGCTTAACCATTCCTAAATCCACGGCTAATGAAACTGGAGGAAATGACAACACAACCATTGAGGGGATTCCAATTTACAATGGAGAAGATGTAGTTCAGGTAACGGGGCTTTTCCGAAATCTCAATATGACTGTAGTTGATGAATTGAGGTTATTAACAGATGAAAGTCTTAGCGCAATTGGAAGGACCAATATTGGGGTTTATTTATTCCCTGAACAAACTGATACAGATAATCGTGTTATCGCCAGGCAATTGGCAACTGATTCCTACGCTCCTATTCCGATTTACAATTTTAGGTTATCCTCTGTGGGGACAGAAGGATTCAATGCTCAAAATGAATATGATGTTACTTTCTATTTGAAAGGCCGATGGGATGACGATGTTGATACAGTAAGTGGCCTTGATTTTGATCCATTGACTAAGCTGGCAAATGCCTAAGGTTAAAGCAAGAAATCTAAAAAAGGGTGAAGGACAACCCGAATTCATTGAGTTTAATAGCACTGATTCAGCTATAAGAACCGCAGTTTATGAGTACAATAACAACTGCCGAACATTTGAATTGGAAGGTTATAAACTGGATATAGATAAAGCTACTGGCAAAGCCACCGGGGCAAAGAAGAAGTCTAAGGATGACGAAAAAGAAACTTGAAATTAGTTCTATTCATATTAATGGCAGCATTTACAGCCGATGAAGCAATTGCAATACTTAAACGCCCAAAAGATGAAGCTCTTGACCGGGCAGTATGGCATGAAAAGCGGCTTGAGCTACATACTGAGCCTACGATAAAGTGGCCTCACAATCCCGCATTTACTGATTTTTTAGCCAGGGTTGAATCAAGGTTACCCGATGATAAGTATAATCTATTTTTAAGCCTTATCGAATATCCAATTGAAACCGTATCATTTACGGATTCAATGTTCACCCAGATTGAAAAGATTTTCCACAGTGATAATGCTTATAAGAAAATAACATTTAGGAACAGGGATTTTACCGAAGAATTTCAAAGAGAAATAGTAGAATCGGACATCTTTTATCGAACAGAAGGATTTGATGCAATGAAGAATGCGATAAATAGTATTCTTATTGTGGATCTTCCTGCCGAACAAGAAGGTAGTCAACCTGATCCCTATTCATTTTTATTGGACATTTCCCATGTCACTCAAATAGGGATTAATACAGAGAATTTTTGCGAATATGTATCTTATGATACCGGCAAAAGAGTTAACCGACTAGGGACCGATAAAGGAGATAATAAACTTGTGGCCTTTATTGATGATGAGGCATACAGGCTTTATGTGGATACCGGCCAAACCTTTATCCTTATTAACGAAAATCCCCACGATCTCGGGTATACTCCAGCTAAGCCTTTTTGGAACGAATTTTTAGCCAGAAGGATTGATAGGGTTAATAAGAATGCTCCTATTTCGAAACAATTGGGGATGCTTGACCAACTTCTATTCAAAGAAATTTCCAAAGAGCATTCAGATTTATTTACGCTCTACCCCATTCTTTGGAATTACCCCGAAGAGCATGATTACAAAAATCCTGAAGATTTACCTTATGAGAGCCAGCCTAAAGGGGGAGTGTTTGATTTAACTGTACCTGGCGCAGTGGGTTATTACGAATGGCAAGATGGAGTAAGATCACGTAAGAATGATTCTTACAACAAAAATAACATGACAGCCGGAAGGAATTGGGAGAAGCCATTACCAACTGCTGATCAGCCTGACATTGGAACCCCTGGAGGATTTATAGAGCCTAAAGTAGATAACCTGAAGTTCATTGAAGAAGATCTCCGGGTTAGAAGGGAGGAAATATGGATTTCAACTTTAGGAATCGGCAGTGAGGCTAAGAATGATCAGGCCAAAAACGAAAAACAAATTCTTTCGGGTGTTGAGTCGAGAGCTACTGTCTTGATGAATATCAAAAAGAACTTTGAGATCATTCAAAAGTTTGATTTGCTGACAAAGGCAAAGCTTATATACGGGCCAGATGAAATAATTGATTGCACAGTTAATTACGGGACAAATTTCTTCTTTCAAACTCCTTCCCAGATGGAAGAGCAAGTCAAAATATCTGAAGAAGCTGGAATGCCTTGGTTTGCCATTGAGCAGCAGAAAAAGGACGCTATAAAGAATCGATACCGAAATAATCCTGATCAAATAAGAAGACAGGAACTACTTCATTCTATTAGCTCAGAATTAACTATATGGCTTGCTGAACAAAGCATTATGCCCGATGAAGAGAAGTTCAATAGAATCACCTCTAGCTTAATTAACAAGTTCGAAACCGATAACGATATAAAGATTGAGTCGATAGATCCAGAGTTACCTATCTCTTCAGTCTCAACAATGGTATTTACAGAATTATTACTAAACATAAATCAAGGAAATATTTATGGAAGAGCTAACGAAGGAGCAACTTCAGGAGAGATATAAGGAGCTTGCTCAAGTTGACAAGGTCAACAAGACATGGGGAGTTAATAAGCTAACCGAGGAGATCAAAAAATATGATAATCAAACCAACCTTACCGAGGGGGAAAATAGCGGCACATTAGGCACTCCTTCAAATGAGGTTGAGACCACTGGTTTAATCAAAGGCAATTGCACGGATGTGCTTCCTGATGATCATCCTTACAAGGACTATTCATTCGAAAATGTGGTTGCAGTTAAAGGAACGGATAGAAATGGGATTAAAACCCCTGATATCATGATTGATCAATGGTATCACATTTATCTATTACCGCAACAAGGCAATAATCGTGTTGATTCCCCCCGAAAAGGGTGGACTACTAAGATGGATCTTATGTCTTATCAAAATATGGTAGGTAGAGGTACAAAAGGCATTTCTCATACTTACCACTATGATGAAGTGATTATTCTACACGATCCAACTAAATAAACCCATAAAAGGAAATTATGGAAACTATCAAAATCGGAGAAACCGAATTAAAAACAGAAGAAGTAACTACTGCTCTCAAGGATGGGGGCTATGTGGTTAGAACTAAAGAAGAGGATTCAACGGCTATGAAAACCTTTCTTGAAGGGTTAAGTCATGAGGATGAACGAGTTAATCATCTAATTGGACCTGTAACCCGGAAGGAAAGAGAGTCTTTTGAAGCCACCGTTAAAGAGCTTACTGGCCTTGATAAGGTACAGGTTGATGGCAAGCTTGAAACCGCATTAGACTATGCTAAGAGGGCATTCGGAGAAACGAAAAAAACTCTTGAGTTAAAAGCCCAGGAAGGAGTCAAGGATGATGAGCTAAAAAATAAACTAGCTCAGCTAGAAAAGGATTTCGAAGATCGGGAAAAGGTTTGGAGGAAAAAAGAACAGGACCGGGAAAAAGAGTTTAAAAAACTTGGATTTCAGTCTAAGGTAGAATCCTACATTTCCGGGAAGCAAATGAAAGATGGGCTTGATTCAAATCTATTGAATAGCCATATATCAGTTGTAAAACAAGAGGCTCTAAATTCTACGTTTGAGACAAGGAAACTCGGAGAGGAGAATTTAGAAGTATTAATAGATACTAATGGTAGTGTTAAATATGATAGCGATGGCAACCCTATGACTTTAGGAAGATTCATAGATGGCAAACTCTCATCATACTACCATGAAAACCGTCAGATCAATGGCAATGGAACTCAAAAACCTCAAGCCAATAATGGCGACCCCGCTCCATTTTCAATGAACCCCAATATTAAAACCAGGGGCCAGTTGATTGAAGCTTTAAAAGCATCTGGGCTAAAGGAAAATAGCCAAGAGTTCATGAAGCTTTATGAGGAGCACCGTGTGTCTTTACCTGTACCTAAAGTAGGTCAAGACTAAAAGCCAATAAGGACTATTGGCTAATGACATTTCGAAGGCAAGAAAGGTCGGTAATCAATTTTTTAAACCGAAAAAGAAAGAAAAATGTCATTAGCAGCAACGCTATTAACCGAAGCCCGTTTAGATCCGGCCTTGCAAAGGCTCGATAGATGGGAAAATAGAAATTCGGAATACGGCCTTTACGCAATGGCGGTAGATGACACCCCAAATCTTGTGCCAGCTCAAACACTGGCAGATTTGAAGACTTCATTTAACCGTCCTGTAAGTATTCCGGTATTTGATCGAACAACTATAGTTCCAGGAACTACAATAAGTTGTAACCCTGTGGGTGTTACTCCTACATCGGCTCTTGTGCCCGTAACCTGGCAGACAAGAAGCTTTACCATTAGGATTATTCCTATTGAACATGATAATAATGAAATGTCACTTCAGATGACCTTTAACCAGCAGTTAAACGCTGGAATTAGAGGTGTAACTGAAGCAATTGAAAACGACATTTTCACTGTTCTTGATAACAACAGGACTCAAAATCTTAATAATGATTTAAGTGTATTTGCTCCGTTTAATCCGGCGACTGATCAGATCGAAATACCCCAAACCTCTAAAGACCAAATGTGGTCATATATGAGGGCTATTTTAGGTCAAAATGATTATACCCCAAATTATCATGTAGTGAATTCTTGGGGCATTGAGCCTGAAAAGGATTTCTATGTGAATCAGGGTGCTGGTAACGCAGCTAACACGGCTTTCCAGTTTGCGGATTTGAGTTTCTACCGCTCTAACAGAGTGGTTAACGCCGGAAACCAAGGCACAGGTTTTATCATGCCTATGAGTGCTATTGCATGGGTTCCTTGGGTTAATAACCAGGCACGAAGAGGCGGTCAAGCAGCAAACGGATCAGGTCTTAAAAGATGGAGCGTAGCCAATGTTCCAGGTATTGGAGATATGGCTCTTCTTGAAAATGAGACCTGTGCGGATGTTTCAGCGACTATTTCTGGGGCTACTGCCGCTCAGGTATTGGATTGGGAGTATTCAATTGAATATGCATTGCCTGTCACTTATAACAGTGATATCGCAAACACCTCCAATGCTATTGTAAAGTTTGTATTACAGAACTAAATAAAGGGGGCTTAGTCCCCCTCTTTTATGATTAATGTCAATGGGATTAGGACTTGTCTTGATGGCCTTGTCGGATTTAGACAAACGCAAGACTACGATTACCCTCTTATTGAGAGTGATCTTTTAGTTTCTAATAGTGGGAACTATTATAATTCACATCCATTAATAAGTACTCCTAATCTTAAGGCTATTTCCCCTAATGATGATGACTGGACTTTCCCCAGTTATGATGTTGCAACCACCTATAATAAAGCTGATACAGCAGAAGAGGGAGGGGTTAGGTATGTTTCTGTAGTTGACAGTAATACTGGAAACCCCGTAAATGATACTAACTTCTGGGTTCCCTTCCCTGGAGGGGCCGGAGAAGGTCAAAGTATATTGTTTTCTAAATGGTTGAGGGAAATTGTTGAAGAAGGCCAAAGCGAGTTAATCAATAAAATACTTACTCTCAAAAAGCTTAATACAAATGTAAAGAGTCCTTTAAATGATATCGACCTATTTAGAGGAGCGGGGAGGTTAACCGATTTGATTGTTAATCAGGGAGCCTTTGTGGGGATGGAGGTGAGATTTAATAATTGGAAGGGGCTAAAGCTGTTTGTTTCTCGAATCGGAACACAGTTTACTGCAAATATTAATCCTCTTACCATATATGTTTTCCATTCTTCACAAGAAACACCAATTGCTACGGCTCAGATTAATTATTCTACTGCCATAAACTTTCAATGGACCTCATCAACCATTGAAATGATTTATGATTCAGGTAGCTATGAAACTGGAGGTATTTTCTGGATAGGGTATTTTCAAGATGATTTAGGGGCAGTTCAGGCGATCAATAAGAGTATTAACTGGAACGGCAGGCTTTGTTATACCTGTAACGGAGATGAGCGTCATACTAATCTTTACAGGAATCAATACTCCAGATTCATTTCGGTATATCCTATACGAGTTCAAAGCGGAAATCTTAACGGTACAAATTACTGGTTAGATCCCACTAAAGTAGAGTACCTATCTAATCGAAATTGGGGACTGAACTTCACATTTAAAGTTGATTGTGATATGACTGATCAGGTTTGTCGCCAAACGGGGGCTATTGCAGAGCCATTACAAAAATATATTCAAATGAAGCTATTAAGACAAATGGTTAATAGCACTCGGAAAAATGTAATTCAGCAAATAGATAAAGAAAGAGCAGCTTTTGAACTGGACGCTACTGAAAATCCCACAGGATTACAGGCTCAGCTAAACGATTCACTAAAAGCCCTTGAATTCGATCTTTCAGATATGAATTCAGCTTGTTTACCAAACCAAAGCAGAGGAATAAGAATGCGATGATTTTCACAATAGAAAATATCACCATTTTAATTTTTATAGTTGGATTAACGGCTAGCATACAGTGCATGATCCTAAAACACGAGTGGGATTTAAAAGCAGCCAATAGCAAATATTGGATAGTCCGAAAATCCTTAGAGTGTGAACTATGTTCAGGGCTTTATTTAATGCTTGTTCAGGTTTTTGTGTTAGTGCCATTTTATGGCTTTGATGTTTTGCTGCTCCCTTTTGTCGGAGCTGGAATAGTTAACTATCTAATCAGATGATCGAAATAAGACATGTTTCCGGAATTGTTGATGTAATAAACGGGGTCAATACCACTACCTTGACAAACACCCAATCCTATATTTATGTAGTTAGTGATGGAGGGTTAGCAATATATGATCAAAGTAACAAGATAGTAGTTACATTCAGTGATCTCGGACTATTGGATGTTTATGATGAAGGAGTCCCTATACCTGCGCCAGCCACATTTCAAGCTCTTTCAGACCAATTACAAATATGGCTAATGCCTTCCGCAGGAGCCGGACCCGATCCAGCAACACTTTCAGAAGTTCAAGCTGGAACGGTGTCTAATAAGTATGTTGCGCCTGTAACTTTAGCGGATCTGAGGGCAATTACCACATCATCCGTAATAGAGGGGTGTGAGTTATCGAGTAATACTTCGGGGCCAAATATTAATACATTCAATATAGCACCTGGAAGGATTGTTATTGTGGATAATTATACTAATCCCGACAATCCAACTCAAACAATAGTAGACTTTCCTCAAACAGATGATATTACCATTACCAATTTAGGCACGCAAGACACAACTAACGTAGCCATCGATTCAACGGGGACTGTAATTCAGCAGTTTGATGATTTTAAAGCAGATGAGCTAAGAGATGTTGCCCAGTTGGGAAGGCTAATACATACGGCCGGAGTTTTGCAATTTAATACTGATGACAGATATCTAAGAAATAATGTCTATCTGGCACAAGATGGATTTTTGGCTTTAGGAACGGTAACAGCTAAAGGAAATATATATAGCCCTGCAAGTCCATTTAGTGGGCTTGCCATACAAAAAGGAACAGGTACAGATTTTCGCCCTTCAGCTAATGGAGGCAATCAAAAATCCCCTAATGTCATTGAAAGTGCAGCTCAAAATCCAATTTCAACCTTATTTTATAGAACTCAAACCGCTGGCCAAACAACCAGAACAGAATTAGATCCCACTTTTTGGGATGATGGAGGAACTTTGAGATCAGTTCCATCAAACAGAGTCACAGTACAAAGAGTATTCTTTTTTTCTGATTCTGGTAACACCATAGTTCAATGGGGCCAAAATCTATATAGAAATTTCAATGAGGCCATTGCCAGTATAACAGCATTTCCTTTTGTGTTTGACCCTAATCTCGACCAAGCAGCATTAAGAGCCTATGTAATCATGAGAGGAAACTTAAGTAGTTTCTTTCAGTTCAGAAGGTTCCAATTCATCGAATCGGCCTCTATAAGACTAAGAACATCTACTCCAGCTCCAAGTACCTCTATATTTTCTGCCCTTCCGGTCTATGATTCTGATATATCAGCAGATGCCGATACCGAGCTGCTGGAGGGAGAGCTTTATAATGTTGTAGGAACAAGAGATTTAAGAGTTAAGCCGGTAGTAGGAGCAGCGATAGCTTCTTTAGCTATTAACACTGCCGGCTCATCTCCAGTCTCTAATGGAAATTACACCATAAGTCAAGGGATTGATTTTATTACTTCAGGCCCAGGATTAGGCGCACAAATAGAGGTAACTATGACGGGTGGGACAATTACCGCAATAGCTTCAATACTTAATGGAGGAGCGGGATTTGTAGTAGGTGATACATTATTAATCCTACAAGTAGATGGTCAGTTTATGACTACTCCTGGAGAATTAGAAGTTTTAACCACGACATAATGCCACTTAAAAGAGGATCATCCAGAAAAACCATCAGTCAAAATATTAAGACTGAAATGAGAGCTGGAAAGCCCAGAAAACAGGCTATTGCTATTGCATTAAGTCAAGCAAGAAGAACGGGAAGCTCAAAAAGGAGGCGCAGAAGATGATTTTGCAAAGATTAAATAGTCTTGAAGCAAGAATAAGGCTTTATCCTCAAGCTGTAATAAATGAAACGATAAATATTTTGAATCGCAGCACGGATCAGATCAAAGGATTTATAACTGAGGAACTTTCTAAAGGATTTGATGCAGAAGGGAAGAAGATCGGTGATCGTAAGCCCTATAAAAGTGAAAAATATGCTCAGTTTAAAACACAATTAAATCCATTACCTGGCAAAGGTAATCCCGATCTCAAGTTAAGGGGGAATTTCTATGATGGAATCAAAGTAGAAGTACAAGGTCAAGATTTGGTAGCTGAAGGAGTGGATTTTAAGACTCCAATTCTTGAGGCTAGATATGGAGATGTAGTAGGATTTAATCCCGTGGTTAGAGAAAGAATAGTTGAAGAAATACTAAGACCGCAATTACTTGTTTTTACCCAAAACTATTTTAATTGAGTTATAAAAGCCCGATCATATTACCCATTCCTGATCCAATATTATTAGATCAGTTAATCCAGGACATCCAGCAGGATTTTCAAGCTAATTTAGATTGGTTAGAATATGCTTTTGGGAGGGCCAAACCCTTTAATGATAACGGATTTATAGAGCCAAGGGTATTTTATAGCCAAACTACAGCCACTAAAGAAGGGGAATATCGGGACGTATGGCCTAATGATTTCTGGCAATCACATTGCTTTTTCTTGACAGAAGGGCCAGAAGAATACCAGGATTATATAAATATTCCAAAGTCCCGCAATGTATGGATAAGGCCGATAAGTATCGTTTTTTGGGTTAACCTACATAGGATAGATTCAACTAAGAATTACGATTTTTCGGAGGAATTAAAGTTTGATGTATATACCAGGCTCAAACAGTTCAGGCATGTTGAGGTAACGAATTTTGTTGACAACTCTGCCACAGAAGTTTTTCAGGGGTTTAATATTCAAGATACAGATTCCAAAAATTTCGCTTACCCATTTACAGGATTTAGGATATTCGCTAATCTTAGTGGTTATGAGCCATGCCCAGTATTTACGGGTATTCCAGCTCCTACAGGGTTAATTGCTACTGCTATTAGTTCAAGTGAAATTAATTTGGTATGGACCGATAATGCAGGAGGTATCTATGCATTTGAAATAGAACAAAGCTTAAGCATCGGGGGGCCATATGCAGTAATAGATACTACAGGAATTGGAGATACAAACTATAACAACACGGGGTTAAATCCCGAAACAGAATATTTTTATCGGGCTCGGGCTACTGATGGAATGGGAGGCTTTAGTGCTTATTCAAATATCGATAGTGCAACTACCCTTTCAGATAGTTATGATTTTGGAAATGCATTACGTTATGACGGTGTAAATGATAGGGTAGACTTTACTACAGAAATAAGTTGGGCCGCATCTCAAGAAGGAATAATGTCTATCTGGGTTAAATTCTCGGTTATCCCTGCGGTGGGAGTAGATGTTATTGTAGGCTCTTCCTCACAAGCAGGGGAATTCATAGCCGTTGTCAATAGCACTACTATACGGGTAGCCAATGGAGCAACCGCAGATTTTACTGTTCCCTCTATAATATTGGAAGAATGGAATCATTTAATGGTTTCCAGAGTTTCAGCAAGTGAATATAGATTATGGTGGAATGGTGTAGAGTCTATTACAGGTATTCAAAGTATAAGCAGTACCATATTCAGGATAGGAAGATTAGCGGCACGATCTACCGGGGCAAATAATTTCGGAGGGGTTCAGGATGACTTTATTACTAAAGCCGGAGTAATAGGAACTGATACTATTGCGGCTAATTTATATAATGGAGGTAACGGAGTGTTGCCTACCGATGAAATACCAGCACCGGATATTTATTATAATTTTAACCAATCAGCCGGAACGAACTTGCCAGACTTAAGTGGCAATAGTAATAACGGTACATTAATAAACTTTGCAGATCCAGATTCAGCATGGGAGACACATTAAATTACGGCATTTTGTTAAAGGCCGAACAAACCCCTGAGACACTCTCTAAGTATAAAGTTATATCTGATTTCGATGTTGAAATAGAGATAAATGGGGAAACTGTTATAGGAACTATTGTAGAATGGGAAGATAATGGAACGGAGCAGGAATTCACTATTGATGAGGCTATAAGAAAGTTTAATAAAACAGGTAAAAAAAAGATTCGAAATAAAAAACTAAAGTCAAATTTTAAGGACCGTAGGCGGCTTTCTTTTAAGAGATATGAGTAAGCTTACCCGCAAAGAAGTTAATGCGATGATTAACAAATAACGCATGTATATTTTGTATCTTTAATTGAACTAAAAAAGGGCTTTGGAAGACGTTGGTACTGGGAATTTTTAACGTTGACTAAAGTGGAGCATATTGTAATATATTTTTGTTTGTTTACGATAATAGTTTATCTGTTACGCTGCAAGCAAAGTTTAATAAGGGAAAACAAGAGACTTAAGGAAATATTGAAATTTCCTGAGGCTCTAAACCAAATAAGAAATGACGCAAAAAAGCTCAAGGAAGAGATTAGTAAGTATTATTAAGGACTCTCCTAACTTTTGGTGGTGGAATGAAACCCAAAACAACTACTGGCTAATAGATGGCTACGGGATTAATTTCTCATTTATTGGGGTTATGGATGACCTTGATAGGTGCGCTGTAGAAATAAAGAAGAGGGTTGTTAGATGGCTTAATTCCATTACTGATGAAGAGTTTGAGAAATATCCGGGCTTTCGTGGCTCAGCCGGACCGGTAGACTTTCTATTTAAAGTAAAAAGCCCCGGAGGACCAGGCACGAAACCACCACCAAATTGAGGTAAATGAAGTATGCATCTACGATAATATTAGCTCTTTTGATTCCTTGGAATATGGTTGTTTCTTATATGCAAGAGAATGATCTTATTCAAACTAGGGACCAATGGTACTGGCTTGTACACAAATCGCAATATGGAGCTTTTGCCATAGCCTGGATGCTATATGTTTCAAACCCTGTAAACCGTTTTTCTAGGAATTTATATGTAGGGTTTTTCGTGTTAAATGGAATCTTGTATGAAGCTATAAGGGATCATTACGATTGGAGGTATAGCGCCCTAATCTTTGCCGTACTATTGATAGTCATAATTGTAATTGAAAGGTCACGAAATGGAGATAGTTGAAATAGTTATTGGGGTGGCTTTAGTGGTATTTGGGGGGATATTCTCTACTATTGGTATGATGATAAAAGATAGAGTAAAAAAGGCTGAAGACACAATTTCAGCTCATGCAACACAAATTGGGCAGAACACGAAAGACATTGCTATAAATACTGCTAATGATCAAAACCGAGCTAGTGCATTTGCTAAAATAGAAGAGAAAGTAGACGAAATTTTGAAGAAAGTAAACGTTATTGAGGGTGAGCTTCAATATATAAAAGGGAGCGGGAAATGAGGTACGACGAGATAAAAGAACTATACGAGGATCAAGGGTATCGCTTCTATGATGAAGGATCTTTCAATGTAAACCTTTATGGCATCAGAAACGGATACGAGGTAGTCAACGAATTTAACGACACTTTAGGAGTATGTTTCCGGGACGAGTTTAACAACCCTGTTTGCATTGAATCCAGAGGGACAACTAAGCCAGGGCTGAAATGGCTTAAGGATAAAATAGGAGGACTTGGCGGGACTTTCATACTTCAGCCTGGTCAGTACTCTAAATGCTGGACGTTTGGAGAGCATAGAGGGGCGTATGATGCATTAATACAGTCGCCTTACTCTGAGTTTACCGGATGGAGGGATAATGATTCTGATGGTGAGTTTGACATAGATGGGGCTACGTTTACAGACGTCACCGGATTGAACATGCACACTACCAGCTTAATTAATGATGTTAATAAGGTAGGTGCTTATTCTGCCGGTTGCCAGGTTCGCCAAAAAGATGAGGATCACTGGATTTGTATGGCAGTACTTAAGAGGTCAGCAGAGAAATACGGGAATTTGTTTTCATATACATTGTTTGAGGCATGAAGCTATTAAAGAAAATAGGTGATCTGTTCGGGGGAAATTTAATAGAAACCATTGCCGATACAGTAGATCGGTTTGTCACCACCAAAGAGGAAAAGGAGCAGCTTAAAATTGAGCTTAAGAATATAATATTTGAGCAGAAGGCCAAAGCTTTTGAAATGGAGATACAAGACCGGGAAAGTGCAAGGGATATGTACGAAAAAGACAACAGCCTCCAGAAGATATTCTCGCTAGTTTTCCTTGTTGCTTATATAGCCCTTACAGGGGCATTGCTATATATGGTGTTCTTTACTGATAAATCCTACAAAGAGTTTGAGATCTCGTTAATATCTACTCTGTTTGGAGCCATGTCTGTTAAGGTGTCCACAATTACGGATTTCTTGTTCGGAGGATCTATGGAGAAAAAGCCCGAACCTAAGATGGATATAAGCTAAGACTTTCTTAAAACCCAGTTCATGAAAGGCCCGGCAAACGGTTGGGCTTTTCTAATTAAGGTGAATTCTGTTGATCAGTTTTTTTAGGGGTGTAAGCTGCCATTGACGAATTTTCAGGTATTCGTTATCAGCCCCTATTTTGAAAGGCACACACTCCTCGTAATTGAGGTAATATCTTGAGGATCGGTGTCTCACTATAATAAATCATTACTACTAAGATAATATTATTTGGCCCGTTTTTTAAATTCTTTGATCCAGTCCTTGATTTCCTTAGCCTGATCTGAGGGTATAAAAGGAAGTCCTTTTTCTAATTTTATGATAAACTCCTTCACATCATCTGTTAGGATATATTTACCGCTCCAGTCAAAGTCCTCAT
>CAYLSF010000005.1:2003-28106 GCA_964385675.1 uncultured Saprospiraceae bacterium | reverse complement strand
CATTTAGTGTCGTTTGTATCTGCTTTTGTTGTGTCGTATTCATCATTTTATGGTTAAATATATTAGATAATTAATACTACAAATTTCAAGGAGTTTAGTAGTAATGTCATTATCAAAGTGAGGATAAAAATGATAAAAGTGTAACCAATAGTAATTTACACAGAAAGTTGCTGTCTATATTTTAGAGGTGTAGTGGTGGTATTTTTTTTAAAAAACTTAACCATATTCGGGGGTTCTTCAAATCCTGTTTTATAGCTAATTTCTTTGATGGAAAGGGGCGTTGACACTAAATATCTTTTAATTTCTAAGGTGACAAATTCATCAATAAACGCCTTAACTGTTTTTCCTGTCAATTTCTTGACCACATCATTTAAAAACTTATAAGACACCAATAATTTAGAGGCATAGTATCTTGAATTCCTTGTATTTATGTACTCTTTTTCTAGTATGTCTTTGAACGTACAAAATATTTCTAACCACTGTGTTTTCACACCACTAATTGCTTGTAATTCTTTTGCCCGTTCCGCTTTAAGCAATAAGACATGTAGTAGCGTACTTAACATTTCAGATTTGGCAAAGCTATTTGGAAAGGTATATTCTTTATGTAGGTTTTGGGCTATGTCAATAAAGCTATCCTCGCCCATGTCTTGCTGATGAATAACGGGTACTTCAATATGGTAATTAAATAACCGATTGAATTGATAGTTATTGGATAGAAAATGATAGTTATCTACAAAAAAACTATTAAAGACAATACTATAGCCTTCTGCTTTTTCCAACTCTTTTGTAAAATGATGTACTTGATTTTTAGCTAGAAAAATAGCACTTCCTTCAGTCAGTTGATACGATTTAAAGTCAACAAAATGGGTGTAAGTATTTTGGGTAATAATCAAGATAAAAAAGAACTCAATTTTATGTACCGAAAATGGATCATGACCTTTGGCTTGATGGAGTTTTTGGAGGAGTTCATTGAAGTCCATCACCTCAATATTAAGGCCTTCGTTTTTATTAAAATCTATTTTTGGTATTTCTTGATTCATGTTTTAGAAAGCTGCTCATGAAGTATATTTTTCCATTTTAAACCGAACCACAAAGGAACAAAGAACACAAAGTGAATCTTTGTATCCTTTGTGGTTTATACAATATCTTTTGAATAAGAATTACCCTATCTCAGGCGTATCTAATTCTGCTAATGATTTAGCAATTTCCTCAGAAGTCAATTCATGTTTAACGATTTTACCCGCAAAGTAATCTTCATACGCTTTCATATCAAAGTTACCATGTCCACATAGGTTAAACAAAATCGTTCTCGACACCCCTTCTTCCTTGCACTTATTCGCTTCTGCAATTGCGGTAGCAATACCATGTGTTGCCTCTGGAGCTGGAATGATACCTTCTGCCCTTGCAAAAGTTACCCCCGCTTCAAATACCTCTACATTATCATGAGCAACTGCTTCAATCAATTTATCTTTTAATAACTGACTTACAATCACACCTGCACCATGGTATCTCAATCCACCAGCATGAATTGGAGCAGGAACAAAATTATGTCCTAACGTGTACATCGGCAATAAAGGTGTCATACCTACCGTATCACCAAAATCATATCTAAATACCCCTCTCGTCAATTTAGGACAAGAAGTAGGCTCACTCGCAATACATCTAATATTTCGACCTTCTTCAAAATTCAATCGTAAAAAAGGAAACGATAATCCAGCAAAGTTAGAACCGCCACCAAAAGGTGCAATTACGATATCAGGCATATCGCCTGCTTTAGCCATCTGAGCTACGGCTTCTTGTCCCACGATGGTTTGGTGTAATTTCACATGATTTAACACACTCCCTAATGCGTATTTGGTATCCTCATTCATGGCTGCCCGCTCAACGGCTTCTGAAATCGCTATCCCTAATGAACCTGTTGTATCTGGAAATTCTGCTAATATTTTTCTACCCGCTTCTGTCGCATTTGAAGGCGATGGAAAAACTTTCGCACCCCAAGTATTCATCATAATTTTTCTGTACGGCTTATGGTGATAAGATAATTTTACCATATAAACCTCACACTCCAAATCAAAATGATTACAGGCAAAAGCTAATGCACTTCCCCATTGTCCGGCTCCCGTTTCGGTCGTAATTCTTTTAATACCTTCTTGTTTGTTGTAATAGGCTTGCGGAACAGACGTATTCGGTTTATGCGAACCTGACGGACTTACGCCCTCATATTTATAATAAATTTTGGCTGGTGTGTCCAGTGCCTTTTCCAATCCATACGCTCGATATAATGGCGTAGGTCTCCAAATCGAATAGATATTTCTCACTTCATCTGGTATATCTACCCACTTATCTTCCGTAACTTCTTGCTTAATCAATTCCATTGGAAAGAGCGGTGCTAACGCCTCTGGGCCTATCGGTTCTCTTGTTCCAGGATGTAAGGGTGGAAGTGGCTTATTTGGCATATCTGCAATAATATTATACCATTTTTCAGGTATCTCCTTTTCACTTAAAGTGATTTTCCGATTCTTCATTTTTTATGGTTTTATTATCAATTATTCTTGGTTACTAATTTAAGATAAAGTTTAGATATTCCTCCAATTCTTTCCGATATTCTAATCTCTTTATCCAGTCTTTAGGAATAGGTTGTATACCATTTTTCGCTCCAGCAAATGCTCCTGCCAAACAAGCGATGGAATCTGAATCTCCTTTTGTGTTAACTGCTCTAATTAGGGTCGCTCCCAAATCATCTGGAAATAATAAAAAACACAATAACGCTGTCCCAAAAGATTCCTCTGCAACCCAACCTTCTCCTGTTGTTTCACAAGGATCTATTTGTTTATCATCTTTCTTTACACCATATTTTACCTTATTCAATACCTCAATGCAGTCGTTCCATCCTCTATTGATAAAGTCTTTTTGGGTCATTACCCCCGGGCGTTGCCAGATATCTTTTAACCAATTTTGATGATATTGCTCCTTTTGATGATTTGCATATTCTAATAATTCATCCACTAAATGATTAGGAGTAACGCCTTCTATAATTTTAATGATGGTTATTGCTGTAAGTTCTGATGCTACTAAAGCGGTAGGGTGTCCATGAGTGATAGCAGCTTGAAATTGAGCGATTTTAGCTATATCCTCGTTTGTGAAATTTGGATGTTTAAATTTTAGCAATCCAATTGGTGTTACCCTCATATTTGCTCCACAACCTTTGGAGTTTTTAGCAGTTGCTACTTGCCAAGGCATTCCTTTTTCAAGATTTTCACAGGAACGCAAACAGGTCATGCCAGGGGCTCGATTATTTTCGGGATCGTTCAACCAGTGTATGAATTCCTGTATCAATTCCCTTTCAAATATTTTAGGTTCAATAGAACCGTCCTCATATGCTGCCACCACAGCTTTAGCCACTGCAATTGCCATTTGTGTATCATCCGTTATTTTTATGATTTCTCCAATCGGTTCTTGCAATCCTTTTTCACCCCATTTTGATTTTATCTCCTCTAGTGTTAAAAACTCGGTAGGATAACCAAATCCATCTCCAATAGCTGAGCCTATTAAGCATCCTTTAATCTGGTCTTTCATTTTAGTCGAACTAGACTTTTTATCCTTGATAATCAATACTTTGGTGTTCCCCATTTTCATGAGAACAGGCTAAAACGCTGTACCTGAATACGCTTTTTATTTCAATACTACAACAAGTATTGGTGCTATGCACCTGTTTCACGCTATATTTAGGTGCATAGCACCTATGCTTATTGTAGCATAAAAAACAAAATGATGTATAAGGTACAGCGTACCGCCCCAAATTTAACAGCAGTTTCTCATGTAGTGACTCTAAAGTGTAATTATCATTTATACAGCGAAGGGATGAATCCCTATCGCTTTATATTTGTCGAATTTTACTCTAAAGTGATAGTCCCGATAGCTATCGGGATTATTCCTTCGCTGCATGTAAAATGATTACATGAGAAATGGCCCCAAATTTAAGTACGTTTTTATAATCATTTGATATTCAAAGTAAAAAAAGTCTATTATGTTTTCTCCCATTCTTCTTTCAACAATCCATATACCACGATATCCACAAATACCCCATTTAATTTAACATCGTCACGCAATACCCCCTCCTGTGTAAATCCTAGTCGTTCTGGAACGGCTCTACTTTTTCGGTTTTCAAAAGCAGCTAAAAGTACCAGTTTATTCAATTGAAGATTTTCAAACGCGTATTGTACCAATCCAGCACAAGATTTTGTGATAATACCCAATCCTTGTTTATCCGCAGATAGCCAATAACCAATATTTCCTTTACGGTTTATCGCATCTATCGTATTTAATCCAATTAATCCGACAATTTCATTTTTATAAAAAATGACCGTACTTAATTGACGCCCTTCATGATTTAAGCGAATGACGTGTTCTAAAAAACCCTCCGTATCGCTTTCTGCCTGCGTTCCTTCCACCCAAGGTAACCATTGTCCTAAATAGGTTCGATTTTGCTCTACCAATTTAAAAATCGTAGGAGCGTATTCCAATTTTGGCGGTTTGAGGGTAATATCTGCTGTGACTATGATGTTTTGCATGATTTAGTTCTTAATTGCATTAGTGAATCCATTAACTGGTTATCAACATTATCAATTTCTAATTTTTAGGTGCATAAAAAAGTTCCTACATACCTTTTTCAAACCTAAATCAATGAACAACACAACCCTAAAACTAAAAACTTCACCTTTGACATAAAGAATCAAAAGGTGAAGTTTTTAATGAAATATACCATTTCCAAAATTCCATAAATTTGGAATTTGTGGTTTGTGATTTTACCTCGTAATCACAAATTCAAAAAATTGCTCTTTATCGTCAATTCTCATTTGTAGTAGATAAACGCCTGTTGTCAAATTCAAACGTTCCATTTGGAAGGTATGATTATGTTGTCCTCCGTTTTGAGTGCCATTGAATAAGTTCGCTAATTGACGACCTTGTACATCAAAAACCGTTAAGGCTACTTCTGATTGATTATCCAATTGATACGTCACATTAAGTTGAGTCGTAACAGGATTTGGGAAGATTTTAGCCGCAGCAATTTCTTCTAAATCTACCGTATTAACAGGATTACTAACTGTTATATAACCGACTTTGGTCGTATCTCCTGACCCCAAAAAGTTAGCTTGTGTGTGTGTCACGTCATAGATACCTGCCGCATTAAAAATCACCTCAGGTGCAGCAGATGTAGCATCTGTTCCATTTACATACGTCACTGTATTTGGAGAAAAAGCCCAAGTATGCGTAAATAAAATTCCTCCAACTGTTGAGAAGGTAACGGTATCTAAAGTTGTTGGTGTTAAATTATCCGCATCAAAATCTGCTGGTAAATCTATATTAATAGTATTGTCTGGCACCACTCTAAAGCTATCTCTATAGCGAACTGTAGTCGGTATAAAATTACCTAAGGCTACATTTCCAGTAACTTCCATAACGGGTATTTTCTCCCCATTTGCTAACCATTTGTATTCTCTAGTTACATTTGGAAAACCAAATTTAATTCCATTAAACTCTAATGAATCCGATGCGACCACTTCACTGACCACTCGAATACAATCAAACGTACCAAAAGGTGTCGTCACTTGTCCCCAACCATCTACTTCATTGATACGATAGCCAGAAGATTCATATCCGCCCAAAATAGGGATGGTCAAATTGAAGGCAAAAGTAGTGCTATCCCAATCATTATAATCTAAAGGGAAAGTGTAAATCTCATCATTATCCGTATAATAAGCGGGTAAGGGTAATCCTTGAAACCGAAGTCCTACTCCCTCTGCATCAAATGAACTAGCCGTATTTTCATAAAAAGAATAAACATCCGATAATTGAATCAATCCCAAATTCAAAGAATCTTGCTCTAAACGACCATATTTATTAAAGCCAAAAAAGAAAAAGGCATACGGTGTTTGTAACGCAGGTTCATATTCATATAAGCCCTGAGTTGTTGCTACTAAATGCGAAAAATCCCAAGTTACATTCGCCCCATTTTGTAGGTAGGTCGCCAATGTTAGCGAGTCCAGTCCTGCCCCACTATATCGAAGCGTATCTCCAGAACCTGGCATATCTGCGGTTGTAATGGTAATCGGACTTTGGGCATGCAAAGAAAAGGTCATGAATAGACCTGCTAGTATGTACAATAATTTTTTCATAAGTTTTTTTTACGGTAAACGGTTGACGGATAACGGTCAACAACTTTGTTGTCTTGACGGTGAAATCCATCAAAAAATATCCAATAAGTGTTTCAGTTAGTCAAAACGATTTCAAATTCAATAGAGTTGCGTCCCCACGTTAAATCTTAAAAATACAAAAAACCGTTATAACGAAGTTACCCTCTGTGTATCACATAGCCGTGTAGTTAAGCATAAAATCATTTTTTGAACCGCAGAATATCGAATATCGAATGTTGAATATCGAAGGGAATAAGAGAAGAAGGAATATCAATCATGAAAAGTGACGATAATTACTTCTACATTCATTATTAATTATTCGATATTCTGCGGTTCAATTTAGTCATATTTCCCTTAACTATACGGCTATACCGTCCACCGTCTCAAGGTCTATTCCTTCCATATTTGTCATGAGAGGCAACAAACTCATCGGCAATAATGGCAGAGGCTAGGGATAAATCACCACATAAAACTAAAGCCGCAGCGATTTCGGCAAATTTTTGAACTTTGCCAGAACCGTAGCAATCCATTATTTCCAAACATTCTTTTTGGGTCGGTAAACCTGTACCTCCACCATAGGTAGCAACAATCAATGCAGGAATCGTTACAGAAAAATATAAATCGCCATTATCCAATAAATCACCATAATAATAGCCAGCTGAGGATTCGGCAATATTGGCAACATCTTGCCCTGTAGCGATAAATAAGGCGGTTAATCCATTGGCAATATGAGAAGCATTAGAAGTAGCCTGTGCCATATACGCACTTAGCGTAGATATATTTTTAAAATCTTGAAATTGCTTTGGAGTAATGTGTAACACCTCTTTCATCAATTTTTCAGATAGTGTAATTTCTGCTACTACTTGTTTACCTCTGGTGTGTAAGGCATTAATCAAAGAGTGTTTTTTATCCGAATCGAATTGGGTGCCAAATTTATAGCGTTCTAATCCTTCGGGGCGTTGTCCCAATATCCAATTACAAGCTTTATGGGCGGCTTTATTCACCATATTCTGTCCAGCAGCATCACCCGTCGAAAAGTTAAATCGCAAATAACGAATCTTACCTACTGCATACTGACCAATATTGAGCAGTTTACCAACACTCGTCGTCGTTTCCGCTTCGGCTTTTATTGTACTAAAATTGGCGCCCACCCATTCCCCAAACTGTCGAGCCAACAAAGCATTTTTAAAAATAAACGCCGCGCCTCGATTCATGGCGTCATTCAAAATCGTTGTCCGAATACCGCCTGCCAATCGAGCAATTTTCATTCCTCTGTTGTAACTTGCCACCAATGTGCCTTCCGTCGTTGCCATCGGTATATAAAACTCCCCTTTCGCATGCTCTCCATTCACCAACATTGGTCCTGCCAACCCTATCGGCACTTGTGCTACGCCTGAAAAATTTTCAATATTTCCTGACACATCAGAAGGCTTAATCGAATATTGAGCAACATGATGTAAGTTTACCCCTGTCGCTTCTTCTATGGTTGAGCGTCTGCTAGCAGCTTGTTCTTCTGTATAATCATTTGTCTTTGAATATGGTAATTTTTTAAGCATAACTTTAGGTTTAAGGTACGAGGTATAAGGTTTAAGGTACAATCCAGATACCTGCCTGTTGGCAGACAAGACTATCGGGAAAGGTATAAAGTATCTTTCACAAGTTACACATTTTATTGATAACTAGAAATTTCGACTTTCTCCTTCCCCTTGAACCTTACACTTATACCCTAAACCTCCTTTAACACCTTTTTTTCAACTGATTTACAAAATAATGGTTAAAATTTGTATTTTTGCGAACCATTTTTTTGAGGTGGTATATTGATGCATACTTTTACTGCAAAAAACTGTTTATCAGTTGCTTATCTTTTACATCAAATATAAATTTCTATCATTTGTGAAATTTGATGTAAGAAATCCATGTATCAAAACTACTAATGGGGTAAAATAGATTTAATTCTGAATGAATTTTGACTGTACCAATTTGGTCATTCAAAATTCAATCCCGATAGCTATCGGGACAAAATTTTAATTACAATGGCACTAATCGGTGAAATTCGTAAACGAAGTTGGATTCTAGTGTTTTTACTAGGTTTAGGTATGTTTGGCTTCATCTTGATGGATATGTTAGGTCAAGGCGGTGGAGGAAGTTTATTTAGTTCTAATGATGTAGGTTCTATTGGAGGAAAGAAGATTTCCATTCCAGAATTTCAAAATGCAGTAGATCAAGCAGGGCAATCTGGAAGTATTTACCAAACTAGAGAGGGCGTTTGGAATCAGTTGGTTAGAAAGCAAATTATTTCTAGCGAAGCAGATGCATTAGGAGTTAGCGTAAGTGAGGAAGAAATGGATGAGTTAACTTTTGGGCAACCGAATCAAATTAGTCCCTTAATTCAGCAATTCTTTAGAGGTCAAAATGGTCAATTCGACCAAAATATATGGCAACAATATAAGCAAGCCTTAGATGCAGGACAATTTCCTGCGGAATTGATGCCGACTTGGAATAACTTATTGGATCAAATTAAATTGACCAAATTAGAAGAAAAGATTAACAATATCGTAAGTAAATCTATTTATACGCCAAACTGGATGGCGGAGATGGAGCATGCTTCTGATAATCAAACCGTTGATTTACGTTTTGTAGGTATTCCTTTTTCTTCTATTCAAAATGACGAAGTAGCCATTACAGATAGTGAATTGAGTAGTTATATCAGTGAAAATAGAGCAAAATATACGAATGAAGATCCTACTGTAAATTTTGACTTTGTAGAATTTGAAGTGATTCCTACTGTAGAAGATTCAGCAGCGATTAGAGGTCGTTTGAATGAAATCATTGACAGATGGGGCGAAAAACTAACAGAGATTAGCGATTCTCAATTTGTTGTAAACTCTTCTACAGGTGATATTAAAAGCACCTATGATAATCAAGTGTATTCTTTAGAAGATCAATTAAGTCCTGCCGTGGCAGATACGATGATGGAAATTCCTGTTGGAACTATCTTATCTCCATATATTGAAGGAAGTCAATACAAGATTGCAAAATTAGTAGATCGCAAAGTAATTCCTGATTCGGTACAGTCTCGTCATATCTTGATTGGTGTTACACCTGATCAAGCAAATCCGCAAGCGACTTTAGCGGCTTATGATGCCGCACAAGTAACAGCAGATAGTATTGCTGACTTAATGAATAGTGGAGCTGGAAATTGGCAAATGCTAAATGATTCTTTTAGTACAGATCAAGTATCAAAAGCAAAAGGTGGTGACTTAGGTACTGTTGATATCAATGTAAGTTTTGTACCTGAATTTAAAAACCATTTATTCTTTACAGGTACACAAGGCAAGTATGAAGTCGTACGTTCACAATTTGGTGTACATGTTATTCACATTCAAAGACAATATAAGTCAGGTAAATTAGGAGCAAAAGTAGCCTACTTATATGAAAACATTATTCCGACCATTGAGACAGAGAAAAAGGTATATAGAGAGGCTCAAAAATTTGCAGCTACGGTAAATAATGTAGAAGAATTGACGGAGAAAGCTCAAGCAGCGAAGTTAGAAGTCAAAACCACAACGGTAGGTGCGAAACGCAATGACTATCGTATCCTAAACTTAGGTTCTGGAACTTCTACGGTAAATCTTGTAAAATGGGCATTTGACGCAAGCGTTGGGGAAGTTTCTCAAAATGCGTATGAGTATGACAATGTAGATGCACAAGGTTTTAGCTTTGGTCAAAGTCAAGGTCCTCGTTATGTATCTAAATATGTGGTGGCAGGATTGCGTTCAAAATCTGATGGTGGTTTAGCCTCTGTAGATGACGTGCGTGCAGAAGTGGAGTCTTTTGTAAGAAATCAAAAGAAGGCAGCTAAGATTATTGACAAATTAGATAAAACAGCTAATCTTGATGCACTAGCTTCTACATTCAGCACAACGGTTCAAACAGCAAGTGGAATTACCTTCAACGGTGGTGCTACGCCTGGACAAAGTACAGCTATTGCAACTGAACCAAAGGTGATTGCAGCAGCATTCAAGCAAGCGTTAAATCAAAAATCTGAGCCAATTATTGGTAATACAGCAGTTTACATCATTGAACCTACGTTCAAATCTGAACCTTCTGCGGCATCTGATTTACCCGCTATTCGTCAAAAGACGTCACAAAAGACACAATCACAAGTGAGTTCACAAGTGTATCAGTCTTTATTGAAGTCAACAACCGTGAAAGATAAGCGTTATCGTTTTTATAACTAATCGACGTTCGATTTTCGACAATCGACTCCCGATAGCTATCGGGACGAAATCAATTTAGGAAAGGCTTCGCTGATAGCGAAGCCTTTCTTGTTTTATATTAAATCAGAATTTGATTCTTTAGGGAAAAGCATGTATTTTAGTTCTATTCAATTCAGAAACATGAAAATTTATAGCTCAATCTCCATTTTAATAATTACACTATTATTAACTAGCTGTATAAAAAGTGGAATTCAATCCAATTCAACATTTGAGCTTTATGGAGATTGGGAATTTGAAAAAATTAAAATTGAAGGTATCGAAAAAAGTGCATCTGCACTAAATTAGTGTGGATATAAGAATATGTTGAAAATTCAAAATGTAACGAATACGGTCAATTATGAATTTAATGGAGTTAAGATTAAGGGGAATCAAATAGGATTATCTAATAAACAAATTTGTGTAATTAACCCTCTTGATTACGGATATGGTATTCATAATAATTTATGTCCTACACATTGGATAAAAACGTTTAACACAACAAATCAAATCGTAAGTATTAGTGAGGGCTTAGTTATTCAATATGAGATTAAACGACAAAGTCCAAAGCAAATGATACTTTTAAAAAGTGCAACAATTGTGAATAATCTAGGTATTTCAATACCTAGTAAAATACAATTAAAGAGATTAAAGAGCAATTAAATAAATTACTAATACATGAAATCACAAACTTTTGGTGAAAAACTTAGAGAACTTAGACAAAAGAATCAATACACTTTAAAGTATGTGAGTGCTGCCATTGATTGTGATGAAAAATCTTTGGAAGCAATAGAACAAAATCAACTCAGAGCTCCACAAAATATTATAGAACCTTTAGCTTCATTATATCAAGTAGGGGATAAACAATTAATGATAAAATACCTTAGTGAAATTGTATATTATGAAACAAGGCAGTTTGAATTTGCAGACGAGGTCTTAGAAATCGTTCAAAAAAGGCTTAAAAAAGAACGACAAGGCACTCAACAAATCATAGATAGAAAGGATATTTTAAAATCAATTAGTTCTTACTTTAATTCCAAATCTGTAAAAAACGTATGGTTATTTGGGTCATTTGCAAGAGACAATCAAATCAGTTTTGATAGTGATATTGATATTCTAGTAGAATTCTCCAAACCCAATAAAATCACTTTATTCGACTTGATAGAAATGAAAGCCGATTTATCTGAAAAAACGGGTCGTTCAATTGATTTAATTGAAAAAGGACAAGAGTTAAATTCTATAAAACACTCCATTGATAAAGATAAAATTTTAGTCTATGCCGCTTAACTTTTTAGTTATCGGTTACTTGGTTCATTAGTTATTGGTTCATTATTGACTTAAATAACGATACAAAAAATTGAAGAACGAATTACAATGCTTCTTACATATAACGTCTAATAACAATCAGCCGAATCCCGAAAGGGTTCGGGAGATACAATCACACAATCAACATCGTGACACAATCAAAAATTATCATACTAGCAGCAGGGGCATCTACCCGAATGGGGCAAGCCAAACAACTCCTACAATATCAAGGTGAAACACTCCTGAATCGCACCATTCGATTAGCACTAGAAGCCAACTGTGGAGCAGTAACCGTCGTGTTAGGGGCAAAGGCAGCACAAATTCGTCCGACAATAACCGAAAAAGCCATCACAATTGTGCAAAATGATAATTGGCAAAACGGCATGAGTACCTCGCTTCAAGCAGGACTAAACAATGTTTTACATAAAAACCCCAAAACAGAAGCTATTTTAATGTTGCTTTGTGACCAACCCTTCATTAGTGTAGCGTTGATACAATCTTTTTTTCAGCAATACCAAATCCAAAAACCCTCCATTGTTGCCGCACAATATGAGGATATTTTAGGTGTACCTGCCCTATTTCATCAGTCCGTATTTCCAAATCTCCTACAACTCAAAGGACAACAAGGTGCCAGAAAAGTCATTCGACAATTTGAAAAAGCGGCCATTGCTATTCCATTTCCCAAAGGACGATTTGATGTAGATACGCCAGAGCAATATGAAACACTCAAAGCTATTACAAATTGAGAATTGGAATTCGAGTTGTATTTGTTCAACTACTGATAAAAAATTGGAAAACTATCACGATTTTAAAACTTTGAGCTTTAAACCCTAAAGATAATCTAGCAAATAAACCAAATATAGTTTTGTCTAACTGTTTATCTATGTATTATTTTAACTCGTTATTTATTTTATGAACATAATCCATCTTGTAAATATAATCAATTTATTTTTAGCTTTTATTTTGATACCATAAAGCAATAATATGGTAAAAATTAAGCGGCAATAAAGTCGAGATTGATGACCAGATGACCAGTTGATATTTGACTTTATTTATTTTTGTGTTCGAGTCAATATCGAATATTAAATAAAAAACCAAACTTTAATCCATTGAAATACAAATCCTTGACAAAAGTGGTCTATTGCCTTGTTCATCATAAGGTAATTCTATGTAATCCCGATTGGGAATGTTTCCATCACTCTCATTCAAATAAAAGTGTATAGAGGAATGGGAATTTAATTAGAACATTACTTTGTATTCTTTTATGTCTTTGTGCCTGCCTGTAGGCAGATCAAAAATTATTTTAATAAAGTAACCCTTCAATATCCCCTAAATACTTATGAATATACACCTCCGATAAATGTGATAATCCTCCCAATTCCTCCAAATCTTCTACGAGTGTCTTAAATTGCTGACTATCTACATGATACCCTTTTGCAGCTTGCGGACGACTATACGCCAATAAAACATCTAAAGCAGAATGTTTGCGTTGAGCTTCGGGTAAGGCTTTGAGTTTGGTTTCCATGCGGCTATGCCAATCTTTGTAATTATCAAGTCGGTCAATAGGGTATCCTGCGGAGGCTATCCAATCTACAAAACTATCTAAAGAAACCGTATCTTCTAAGTAATTTTGAGCATGATAGGTAATACAATCTTGATGCGTTTTTTGATATAAACCAACAATTGCTTTAGACAGCACATCAACAGGGACACCATTGTAATGAGCATTGGAGCGTTGGCCATTTTTAGCCAATTTATAAAAAGAAGTCGGTGCTAATCCTGTAATCATAACGCTATACAATAATCTGGAAAGCATATCGGATAGATTCACTTGCCCTTTGTAGCGTTGGTCGGCTAGTATCATATCACATCGTACAATATTCACTGGCAATTGAAATTGTTGATTGGTTTGATGTAATAAATGTTCGACTGCCCATTTACTTGCCCCATACCCTACGGCATAATTATCCGAAAGCGTAATTTCGGAGTGTAAAGGAGCATTTTCAAATAAGCCTTTGGACGAAGTTTTTATAAAACGATAAACCGCAGAGGTAGAAATAAAATCTATCGGTTTCCTTTTGTGCGTTAATGCCAAGCGGATGATTTCGGTTGAACCTAATACATTGGGAGCAAAAAGATGTTGATACGCTAATCGATGATTGACCAAAGCGGCTACATGACAAATTCTATCTACCGATTTTGTTAAGGCTTGATAAGCGGATTCGCTTAGTCTTAAAGAGGGTTTTGAAATATCTCCTGCGATGACCTTTAGATGATGTGGAGCGAGGATTTTAAACTCTTTCTCAAAATTTTCATCTAAACCTACAAATTCTTTTTCCAATCGCTGATAAGCTGCTTTATCATCTTTTGCCCTAACCATACAGATTAGTGTTCCGCCATTTTTAGCGAGGACTTTCATCCATTCTAAGGTAATAATATGCCCTAAAAATCCATTCGCTCCTGTTAATAAAACCGTTTTGGGCGTTACGTTTGCTAAGGGTAATTGAGTCGCTTTTTCTAAAATATCTATAGGAATAAAGCGATTTAATTGTAAATCTTTGGCGTAAATCGTCGTTGCATCTTTTCCATGAATCAACGCAAAAGAAGGTCGTTTAACCGTGCTATTTTTTTCTTCTTCTATCAATTTTGCCCATGCTTTTAAATTTCCTGTGGGTGATAAGAGTTCATCGGCTCCGATATTGACCTCAAATATTTCTTCCAACGTCATAGAGAATAAAGCAGCTCCTAATGAATCGCCTCCTAACTCCTTAAAGGTTCGAGGTTTTTCGGTTTCAATACCTTCTATGCCCAATTGACTTTCTACTAAAATGACTAATTTTTCAAAAGTAGAAAGGGTTGAATTTGGGTCTTTTAAGGCTGCAATTTTTGCTTCTTGCAGTTGCTCATGCGATTCATAAATGGATTCTAAAGTTGGTGCATATTTTCGTTTAAGAGCAGGACGCAATCTTTTTCTAGCACTCGACAATAAGCCATTCGCTTGTGTAAAAGGAATGGGTTCAATGATAAAGTCTTTCGGAATTTCAAAACTCTTTAGCTCCTCTTTTTGAGCGACTTTATGTAACTCTTGACGAATTAAGTTTTTAACTTGATTATCGGTTGGCCTATCGCCTAAGAGTTCTTGAATTACAGCTTCTTCGGGTACAATTACCGCTAAAAGATAAGAGCGATGTGAATTTCCATAGACATAAATTTGATGAATCACCGAACTACCCGCTTCATACACCGTCCCTAGTGTTCCTGCTGCCACATACTCGCCTTGCGATAATTTTAAAACATCTTTTCTACGGTCAATAATAATAATATGGTCAGGTTCAATTTCTTCTACAATATCGCCCGTACACGAAAAGCCTTCTTCATCAAATAAATTTTTAGTCGCCTCGGGAGCTTTGTAATAGCCTTTAATACCATATTTGGTTTTGACACATAATTCGCCCCGAGGATGTGGTTTATCGGTCGTAAAATAGCCCAATTCGGGTACATCTCGCAGTTTATACTCCAATACCGTTTCTCGGTTAATTTTATCATTATAGGTCAATCCACCGCTTCCTGCTTCTGTATTGCCGTAGCCTTCTAGCATCATAATATCAAAGCAATCTCGCATAAATGCCTTAACTTTTGGAGAAGTTGGTGCCGAGCCTACTGATGCCCCGATTAAGCGATTCCCTAAAAAGCTAGATTTCATTTCGGCTTTTACGGCAGCTTCTATTGCCGTTTTATCTCCACCTTCTACCTTATGTCTTTTGGTCACTTCATTTTGATAATACTGATTAATTAATTCCAATATTCGAGGTAAAAAAGAAATAAAGGTCGGTCGAGCCAATCGAATATCTTCAAATAAAGAGGATAAATCGGGTTTTAGCGTAAAGTAGGCTGTTCCGCCATTGTTTGCTGCTCTGACTGTTGCCCATCTTCCCATGAGGTGATTTAGGGGGGCATTGACCATAATAACAATTGGTAATGGTTTGCCTCGTCCTCGCCAAGTATGATTCAAAGCATGACCGTCAATCATCGCTCCCTTGGGTTTTCCTGTACTACCTGATGAATGTAGAATAATACCCATTTTATCATTATCCGCAGGATTCAAAGGCAAAAATTCAAATTCAAATTGTTGCCCGTATTCAATTAAGGATTGAAAAGTAAATAATTGTGTGTCGGTCTTCGACTCGGCAAAGGCTTGTTGAGCATTTTCTACTATTGCCTTTTCTTCATGCACTCGCTCGTCATAATTAAATACTACTACACTTTTTACAGAATCTTGCTGAATCGCATGTTCTATAACAACGGGTAAATCCTTCACTGTCACGGCAATAATCACTGGGGCAATATTGGTAAAAATTTCATTTAAATCCCCTCCTGACGTCGCACTTTGTAGTGGTACTTTTACCCCTTTACAATAGGAAGTTGCCACATCAACTGCCATAAACTGAGGACTTGCAAATCCCATAATTGCTACAAAATCGGTCGGTTTTACTTGGCAATACGGATGATTTCGCCAAGCCATGGATAAGGCTTTCACTTGATTATGAAACCCATCATAACTAATCGTAGAGTAAGCGGGTAAATATTTTCTAACCTGTTGTCCAATGGTATCTTGCACCACTTCATAGCTTCGTTCTCCAAATAAGGGTCGCTCCGCATAAGCTTCTAAGAACGTACTTATAACCCTATCCGTGGTTAAGTTGTCTTGACCTGCCTTTGTTCGTACTTCTTCTATTGGATTTAATTGACTTAATTCTGGATCGGTTTTTCCCAATTCTATTGCTCGTAAGGCGTATCTTTTCTTTGGATCAATGGCTGTTGTCATGGTTTTATTTGATTGTAATGGCAGTTAAATAGACTTACCAAAAACAAAATTAAAATATAGATAATTATACAAAATGCTTTCTTAAAAAAGCTTTAAGTAACCAAAAATACATTTTTTTTTGAACCTTAACTACGAGTAACTATCGAGAGGGGATTTGGGATTGGTGTTTTGGGATTTGAAACCCAAAATTTATTTCAATCCCTTTTTTATCAATTTATACGCCCAAGTATAATGGCTAGAGGTATTAGAAATTAAATAAGCCCCTAAAGAAGTTGAACCTGTCCATTTATACTTTTTCTTTTCGAATAATTCTTCGTTAGAATGCTTCACAATAATTTGATGAACTTTTCCATGAGAGGTTTTAACTTGCTCTAACATATTCAAAAAAGAAACCGTTTGACACTTTTCCCATATTTGTCGATTTAATATTGGCGTCATTTTCCACGTGAAACCTTTAGCGGGCATATCAGGTTGTTCCTTGTTCATTCCAACTACATACCAATCCAAGAACATCAAATGCCAATGATGTAGATGCCCTATGACATCTCGAATATTCCGATTCATCGTACCTTCTGGAAAAGATTGTTCCCGTTCCTCTCTTGAAAAGCCATCAATTAATTGGAGTAGTTTTTCAAAGTTTTGTTGACATTGTTGCTCTAATTCCGTTTTGGTTTTTGGCTTTGGCATTTTATTTAATGTTAAGTTACGCAGAGTTTAAACAAAGCTAAAACAGAGTTTAAACGGAGTAAATTCCTATTTTGAATACGAATATCTCTGTTTAAACTCTGTTTATTCTCCGTTTGAACGCTGCGTAACCTTACTATCTCAACGCATATTTATCCTCAATCATATCAGGAATGGCAATACCATCTTCTGTAATATGTAACGTTCTCAAGTCTTCTGTACGGGTGTCAACATCCATTGCACTATTCTCTAAACGTAAAACCCCTCTTGGACAAACTGCTGCACAAATACCACAACCAACGCAAGATGCTCGAACTACATCTTGTCCTTTTTGAGCATAAGAACGAACGTCAATTCCCATTTCGCAATACGTCGAACAATTTCCACAAGAAATACACTGACCGCCATTAGTTGTAATACGGAAACGAGAGAAGAATTTTTGTTGTAACCCTAAAATAGCTGCCATCGGACAACCAAAACGACACCATACTCGGCTACCCATTAAAGGATAGAATCCCACACCGACAACACCAGAAAACGCCGCCCCAATCAAAAAGCCATACCAAGAACGCAAGCTGTAACTATCTATAAATAACGCTCCCTTATCACTACCTGTGAAAAAGGCAATAGCTAATAAGACTACAATAAACCCAGCAGCACCTGCTACATAAGGTTTTACTTTTTTATCCAATGTATTAAAATAATCAGGTTTGAAATAAGCGATTCCACCCACAAAACCCAATATTAAAACCGTTAAGCCTAAAACGACTCCTTTTGTCAACCAAAAACCTTCTGGATTATTATGAGCAAAAGAATACAAAACAGCTACCGTCATCAAGGTTGCCAAAAACAATACGGCATGAATAACCCAACGCTCAATTTGCCAAGCATTTAAAGACTTATCTGATAAATGACGGAATGGATCACCAGCAGTTTCAGCTAAACCTCCGCAACCACATACCCAGGAACAGTACCATCGTTTACCGTAGAAATACGTCAAAAATGGAGAGACCAAAAATATCATGGCAATTCCCCAAAATAACATAAACACCCCAACTGTACCACTATTCAACATCCCTTTGATGCTCCACTCATCAAAAAAGTAATAATTAAGTGGCCACATATTTTTAAAATCATTGTATGGGTAATTTAAATCTTGTAAGATTTCGGGTAAAATAAAAGCAAATGCCAATTGGAAAAACATTACTGAAATCGTACGAATAATTTGATAGCGATTGTGGCGATATTTCCATATAAACTTATAACCCAATACTAAAATAGCGACGGTATAAAGTGTACCATATACAAACCATTGACTGGCAGGTTGCCCTTTAAAAAAGTAGCTTAACGGGTCAAATAAGGCAACAATTCCCGTATTTGCAGCACCGTCCGCTCCTAAACCTAACAAGGCGGGAAACCAATACAACAATACATAAAATCCTGTGATAATAATTCCAGAAATCCAACCTAATGCCCCTTTTGAAGTCAAGGAATCAAACCAAACGCCATTATTCTTAATACCTGCTGGCAGATGTGCGTAAGTTTGATGGGTAAATAAAAGAGTGCCAACCGTAATTAAGCCAATAGAGAGAGCTAAATACAAGGTTGGGTTAGCAAATGTAACCCCACCTATGGCTACAAATAATATTAAAATACCGATACCCGCTATAGCTAGACTAATTTTTTGACTCGTTTTTAGCCGATGTGCTATGGGGTTTGCTATTGATAAACTTTGATCAGTTCTTGTCATTTTTTTAGTGATTAGTTCCCGATAGCTATCGGGATAGTGACTAGTTATTGGTCTAACGCCAGTCTTACTAACATTATATTTTTTTAATAATCTTTGTGAATCTCTGTGTTCCCCAATCTAGTTGAGGACATGCTCCTCTGTGCTCCCGATAGCTTCTCGTACAGTAGTCGGGAGGGACTGTGTCCTAATTAGCTACCCACAGTTTGCCTCAAAAATCGGATAACACCACTCAATCCTCTGCGTTGTTTGAGCTGAAGGTCTGTTCCTTCCTGTTGGTTATAAATACCAATAATATCAGATTCATATTCTTTATAAAACTCAGGATCGAAATTAGCCAATCCTAAATTTTGTAAGACTTCCTCGATATGAGTTTCAGAGACAATCCATTTTTCACACACTTCATGACGATAACGAACGCCCATTAAATTAAAACCAATGACTGCTTTTGATTCAAAATCATAAACAATACGGACTGATTTTTTACCATCTTCATGTTCCCAATATAATTGAGCATGTTCAGCAGGCGGATGTGCTAGTACCGTTCCATATACTTGATATTCAATATCTAAGAACTTGGCAGAATTAAACCATAGGCGAGGTTTGTAGGGTCGTTTTTCTTGGCAAATGGTATAAGCTACGGTCTCCCCCATCATTTTTCCAGTGTACCAAATTGCCTCAATCGGACGACGACCTACCATAGGCTCTCTCAATTGAGCACAATCTCCAATCGCATATACATTTGGAGCAGAAGTCTCTAAATACTCATTCACTAATATCCCTCTTGCAGTCTCAATTTCTGAGGTTTTTACAAATCCAATATTTGGACGAACACCAGCCGTTAGCCCTACAAATCCACAGTCTATTCGTTCCTCCTTATTGGTCACCACACCACAAGCTGTTCCCGAACCATCATCTACAATTTCTGAAAGTTCCGTTTCTAATCTCAAATCAATCCCATGCTCCTCAATATGTCGATTGATCATTTGAGATTCTTCGGGTGGCATCACATGATCCCAATAACTTTTTTCTCTTACCAAAATTGTTACAGGAATGTGGCGAGAATGAACCATTTCAGCTAATTCTAAACCAATCAATCCCCCTCCAACAACGACTGCATGTTTTAAATTAGGACTGTATTGTTCTAATCGTTCTAAATCTTGATAAGAATATAATCCTCCTACCCCATTCAAATCTTGACCAGGCCAGCCAAATTTATTGGGTGTAGAACCTGTAGCAATAATCAATTTATCGTACTTAACTTGAACATTACTTTCCAAATGTACGATTTGACGCTCCGTATTAATTTTAGCTACATAATCTTGCATTAAGCCAATACGATTTTTTTCCCAAAACCAAGGCTCGTAAGGTTGTGTATCTTTAAATCTCATGTGTCCCATGTAGATATACATGAGTGCCGTGCGAGAGTAGAAATATTTAGTTTCGGCTGAAATAACGGTAATCTTGTGGTCGCTTAATTTTCGGATGAATCTTGCAGCAGTAATACCACTAATTCCATTTCCAATAATGACAATGTGCATGGTTGTAGTTGGAAGTTTTAATTTAATGACGAATTTTCAATCAAAAGATAGTAGAAATAAATTTGAATCAATAATTACAATAGTACCATTTTAGTATGAATAAAATATTTCTACTATCAGATTATTTAAGAACTCCAAAATAGAATAAAAAGTTAGGCTACTCAAAATATGAATAGGGGTTAATGTATTTGATTGTCTAAATATTGACACAAATTACCGTTTTTTATCAAGACTTTTGTTTAAAGATGTTAAAAAACAAAACGATAACTAACTGATTATAAGCATAATAATGTCTTTTTATTTACATTTTTTTTGTAAAAATTCGGACAAATATTCTAGTACAGCTTATAACTTTAAATAGTAAAGTGCCGTTTTAAAAAGCATGATACATCCATTATTTAAATCTAAAAAAATGAGAATACTATCTATTACCATATTATTATTAGCCGGCATGACGGCTGTAGCACAACAAAGTAATGATCCAATGTTTGAAAAAATGCTCACCAATCTCATCAATTTTAATGTACCAACGATTGATGTGGATCAATTGAAAAAATGGCAAGCTCAAAAGAAATCGGTTTACATTCTAGATGCTAGAGAACCGAATGAATATAAGGTTAGTCATTTAGAAGGGGCTAAATGTGTGGGTTACAATAAATTTTCAAAAAAGAAAGTCAAAGACATTCCGAAAGATGCAACTGTTGTGGTTTATTGTTCTGTGGGATATAGAAGTGGAAAGGTCGTAAAAAAACTACGGAAATGGGGCTTTTCAAAAGCTTATAATCTACACGGCAGCATTTTCGAGTGGGTTAATGAAGGTAATACCGTAGTTGACACAACAGGAAAAGAAACGCCTAAAGTCCATACCTATAATAAGAAATGGAGTAAATGGCTAAAAAAAGGGGAGAAGGTTTATTAAAAATTCAACAATTATAAAAAATGTCTGAAAAAACATATTACAATCCAAAAGACCTACGACAGTTTAAAAATGTAGGCGATTTTCAAGAAGAATATGCTAAAAAATTTTTCGATTGGTACGGTACCGTTTTTCAAGAGGGGGAATTGACTGCCAGAGAAAAAGCATTAATCGCCTTAGCCGTCTCTCATGCGGTACAATGTCCTTATTGCATTGATGCGTACACTTCTTCTTGTATCAAAAAAGGCGTGAACGAAACGCAAATGATGGAAGCCGTACACGTAGCAAGTGCTATCAGGGGTGGAGCAACTTTAGTACATGGTGTACAAATGATGAATAAGGCAAAAAAAATGATGATGTAGATGTATAATTTTGAATGATTCAATTTTGAATTTTGAATGAATATTCAAAAAATGGATAGTCATTCAAAATTATGGCATTCAAAATTCAAAATTCAGATAGAATGGCTATAAAACAACGAACAAAATCGCTTAAAGCGAGAAAGAGTGATTTATCAGATACATTTTTTCAATTGAATGTGTTAAATGGGAAAGCGGTGGTAGATGAACAATTTCCTTCCTTTGCTGGAAAATTAGGAAATTTAGGCTATCGTCCTTTAAAGCCTACAGGAATTGATATTTTCCAAATGAATGTTGGGAAAATGTGTAACCAAACTTGTGCACATTGTCATGTGGATGCGGGGCCAGATAGAAAGGAAATCATGACGAGAGAGACGATGGAAAAGTGTTTGGAGATTATTGCTGCCATTCGTCCACATACTGTTGATTTGACGGGAGGAGCACCTGAAATGAATCCTCACTTTAGATGGTTTGTAGAGGAGGTTTCTAAATTAGGTATTCCAAATATTATTGATAGGTGTAATTTAACCATCATTGTCGCCAATAAAAAGTACCACGATTTACCAGAATTCTTTGCTAAGCATAAAATTCAAGTGGTGTCCTCTTTGCCGTATTATGATAAAAGTCGTACCGATAGGCAAAGAGGAGATGGTGTTTTTGAGGATTCTATCAAAGCCTTAAAAATGCTCAACGCTGTTGGATATGGAAAAGCAGGAAGCGGTTTAGATTTACATTTGGTTTATAATCCATCGGGAGCATTTTTACCTGATGCACAAGAATTATTGGAAGCTCAATTTAAAACAGAACTTCAAACTCGTTTTGGTATTGAATTCAATAATCTATTAGCCATTACCAATTTACCCATTAGTCGATTTTTAGAATATTTGATTGAATCTGATAATTATGAAGACTATATGGATGAATTAGTCAATGCTTTTAATCCATCAACGGTGGAGGGCTTGATGTGTAGAAATACGATTTCTGTGGGTTGGGATGGTTACTTATATGATTGTGATTTTAATCAAATGTTAGATTTAAAAGTAGCCTCCAAAGTCCAACATATCAATGATTTTGATGTAACGCAATTACAAGAACGCTCCATTATTCTTAATCAACATTGCTATGGCTGTACGGCAGGTGCAGGTTCAAGCTGTGGAGGGGAATTGGTTTAGGAGGTTAGTTATCAGTTGTCGGTTATCCGTTTGTACCATCCTAAAATAGTTTATAAGAGCAACTTCAATGATTTTGAAGTTGCTCTTCTGGTTTAAAAAAGCTGTCATATTCGGTTAATCTTATCTTTTATAAAAACTTCACTAGGATTTAGCCGTTCAGATATGGATATTTACATTTTATTTCAATAGCTTCTGATATGATGAAGATTTCATTTTTAAAAAGTCATTCGAGCCGAGTAAAGATTGGTATTTTAATATATGCTTATGGTATATATGCGTCTTCTAATGGCTCTAATGCTCTTATCTTTGCCCCATCTCCTATTCCTTCAGGAGTTGTAAATCTACTTATCGCATCAATTGGCATATTGCCAATTATGTCAACTATAATAAAACAACCATTTACCAATCACTAGTCACCAACAAAAATGTTAGCAAAAAGAATTATTCCATGTTTAGATATAAAGGATGGTCGTACCGTTAAGGGTGTCAATTTTGTCAATCTTCGAGATGCAGGCGATCCTGTAGAGTTAGGTAAATTATACGCTGAAAAAGGAGCGGATGAAGTCGTTTTTTTAGATATTACGGCAACTCATGAAAAACGCAAAACCTTATCTGCATTAGCTAAAAAAATTGCCGTTAATTTAAATATTCCATTTACCATAGGTGGAGGTATTCGTTCGGTACAAGATGTGGAAGTGATGTTAAGTGCAGGAGCGGATAAAATTTCCATTAATTCGGCTGCCGTTCGCCGTCCAGAATTGATAGATGAATTAGCTTTGAATTTTGGAAGTCAATGTGTTGTAGTAGCTGTAGATGCCAAGAAAATTGAAGCCGATTGGAGGGTACATTTAAGTGGTGGACGAGTTCCTACAGAACGCTACTTGATGGAATGGTGTAAGGAAGCACAAGAACGAGGAGCAGGTGAAATTTTGTTTACCTCAATGAATCATGATGGTACAAAAGCAGGATTTGCCAATGAAGCATTGGCGGAACTATCTGGTAAATTATCCATTCCAATTATCGCCTCAGGCGGTGCTGGAAATATGGAGCATTTTTATGAAGTATTCACCGCGGGGAAAGCAGATGCTGGACTTGCTGCCAGTATTTTTCACTTTCGAGAAATTGAAATCCCTGATTTAAAAAGATATTTAAAAGAGCAAGGTATTCCTGTTCGTTTATAATTTTAAGTCATCGGATGCCTTTGAGGCATCCGATGACTAGTTTTCAAAATTAAATTTTCTGCTTCACCAAATCTCGCAACGCTTCTACGACATCCGTAAACTCAAATTGAAACCCCGCATCCAAAATCTTTCGAGCTGATACGTTTGCTCCATCTAGCACTATGGACGCCATTTCCCCCATGGCAAATTTTAACGTAAAGGCAGGTGTAGGTAAAATCACAGATGGCTTATCTAAAGCTTCAGCTATTTTATACGCCAATGTTTTATTGGTAACAGGATTTGGAGCGACCGCATTGTAAGTACCTTGCATCGCCTCCTCTTTAATTGCTACCATAAACATCTGACACAAATCATCAATATGAATCCAAGGATAATACTGTGAGCCATTACCAAAATATGCTCCTGTACGCACCATATAAGAAGGTAGCATTTTAGCTAATGCTCCACCTTGAGTAGATAACACGATGCCTATTCGTAGTTGTACTACCCTATCCACTACATTTTCAAATTTCTGATTCGCTTCTTCCCAAACCTTGACGACATCCGATAAAAATCCTTTCCCTTTACTTGATTCTTCTGTCAATAGTTCTTTACCTCTATCGCCATAATACCCAACCGCAGAAGCGGCAATAACGCCTTTAGGCTTATTATCAACTTGTTGAATCGCTTTTTGTAACAATTCTGCACTTTTGACTCGGCTATCAATAATCGTCTTTTTATAAGAAGTTGACCACCGTTGTCCTGCCACATTTGCCCCTGCCAAATGCACAACATAATCTGCTTGCTCAATGGCTTTTAAATCAATAGTCCCTTTTTTTAAATTCCATTGATAGGCAGGATAAGTTGCTTTTAAATTTTCCTTTCGACTCAAATGAATCACTTGATGCCCTTGTTCGGTTAATAGTTGACTCAATCGCTGCCCAACTAAACCCGTTCCACCTGTTATTAAAATTGTCATATTTTTTTTAAGTAGTAGGTAATAGGTCATAAGTATTAAGTGATGTAATTTCTTTCTTTGTAAAAATTTTATACCAATACCTATAACTGATAACTGATAACCTAATACCTAATAAAAAGGGATTGTTCATATCTTTGAAAAATGAACCGTATGAAATATTGGATTTTTGTGGGGTTGTGTTGGTGGCATAGTCAAGTATTGGGGCAGGAGTTATATAAAAATGATATTGGCGGTGTATTCGGTGTGAATTTCACCTTTGGTACAGGGCTTAATCGAATGGGTTTATTTGCAAAGGGCTACGGACATGCGGACATCATACAGTTAAATGTAGAAGCACGATGGCATTATGACTTTAAGGGATGGGGGCATGGATTAAAGAATAAGGAAACCCAATTAAAAATTGGTCTAATCGGAACTTTTGGACAACGATATGATTTTTTAGACCATCAATTTATAGAGATTTTAAATCATCAAACTCAAAGAAATTTTAGTTTAGGATATGCCTATACGATTTATAACGATAGCAATGAAACGGATCAAGTAACAGGTACCATTATGCTACAAGCAGGACGATGGCAATTGATTTTAGAAAATGATGCTTTTTCTTTTACACCTCATGATAGGTTTCGTACTGCTGCTACAAAATTGCAATATTTATATGATGACAATACGCAGTTCGCTTTAAATCTAATGCTTTGGATTGGTAATCCTTTTTCCGAAAACTTTAAGGTATATATTGACGAACGGTATCCAAGTCGATTTGGTTATAAGGACATCCAAAATGCACAATTTACCAATTTTTCGCACGGCATCGTTAATTTACAAGTTAGTCGTTTGTTCGATTATGGACAGATTGGTCAAGTCAATATTGGGGCGGATTGGGAATATTTTAGGCATTTTTTTCAAAATTGGGTAATTCATGATTTACGATTTTTACCTAAATCTTGGGTTGATCAATTAAAGAT
>CAYLSF010000005.1:0-1984 GCA_964385675.1 uncultured Saprospiraceae bacterium | reverse complement strand
AGATTGGAAATCCTCATATTCCAATTTTAGATACAACAGGAAACCCGTATTTATTTAAAACCAATCAAACGGTAAAAAAAGGGACTTTCTTTGGGAATATTCGTTTAAATCCTAGTTTATTTTACTAATGAAAAAGTACAATTTAATCTTTCTTGATAATGATAAAATGTTACTCTCTAATCAACGTTTTTCTAATTGGAGAGAAATTCAAGCACATTACACAGACTATAAAGCGTCTCTTGAATTTGAGACAATAGAAGAGGTTATGGATTATATTGCTTTTGATTATAAAGTTTCTAAGTCATTCATACATCAACAAGCTGAATCATTGTTTAATTTAGACTTAAATCAAATAGAAATTAACATATAGTATTGCATGAAAAAAGATCTCAAAATAGAATCATTACCTGCTGAAGTAATAAATCTTCTTGAAATACTAAACGCTCCTACTCGACTAAGGCGTCATTTAAGTATTGTTCATTCTACAGCATTGGAATTGATAAAGGCTTTTCAAGAAAATTGGTTAGCATTAGACATGGATACAAACGCTATTTTATTTGGAGCAGCTACACATGATATTGGTAAAATCATTATAACAAAAGAACTATATTCAAAAGGAAATTTACACGAAGCAGTTGGATACAATCTATTATTAGAACAAGGATTTAGTCCATATTTATCAAGGTTTGCTAAAACACATGGTAATTGGAATAGTGAGTCCTCTACACTTGAAGATTTATTGGTAACATTATCTGATAAAATATGGAAAGGGAAAAGAATCAATGAGTTAGAAGAACAAATATCGCTTATCATCAGTCAGCAATTAAGTCTTGATTTTTGGGAAACTTATCAAAAATTAAATCTTATGCTTGAAAGAATTTCATTATCGGCTGATGAAAAGTTAGCTTGGCAAAATTTGGAACATCATTAGTATTCGTTAAATTACAACATAAATCAACCAAATGTCTTATTTATCAAAACACGCCCTTTTTCCACCTCATATCAATACACTTCCTAATCCGAATTTAGGAATAATCGTCGTCATCCCCTGTTTTGATGAGCCTGATATTATCCCTACTTTAAATTCCCTAAAAAATTGCACTTTACCCTCTTGTGCTGTAGAAGTCATCGTCCATATCAATTGTGCGTCTAATGCGACTCCAAATATTATCTCTCAAAATCAAGAGACACTTAAAATCTGTAAAGCATGGATGACTCAAAATAGCTCAAAGCAATTACAATTTCATGTCATCTATCACGATGATTTACCACCAAAACATGCTGGTGTTGGGTTAGCTAGAAAAATAGGTTTAGATGAGGCAGTTTATCGGTTTAAGCAAATATGTCGAAAAAAGGGCATCTTAGTTTGCTTTGATGCTGATGCAACCTGTGAGACGAACTATCTAATTGCCATCGAAAATCATTTTAAAAATTATCCTAAAACACCTGCTTGCAGCATTCATTACGAGCATCCTATTGAAGGGAATGATTATGATGATGCAATTTATAAAGCCATAATTGAATATGAATTACATTTACGATATTTTATCAATATCCAAAAATATACGGGTCATCCTTTTGCTTTTCAAACCGTAGGCTCAAGCATGGCTGTTCGCTCAGATATATATCAAAAACAAGGAGGGATGAATAAACGAAAGGCTGGTGAAGATTTTTACTTTATTCAAAAATTTATACAACTTGGTCATTTTACAGAATTGACAACGACTAAAGTTATTCCTTCTCCTAGAATTTCTCATCGAGTACCATTTGGTACAGGTCGATCTATTACACAACAAATTGCTAATCAAAATCAAAAATTAACCACCTATAATCCGCTTATTTTTGAAAATTTAAAGTCATTTTTTGAAAATATTGAAAAGCTTTATCAGTTGGAAAGCAATAAAATATCAATTTTTGTACAACAACAAAATACACCAACTCAGCATTTCTTAGGAACTCTTCCTTTTGAAAAAAAAGTAATAGA
>CAYLSF010000004.1:0-34282 GCA_964385675.1 uncultured Saprospiraceae bacterium | reverse complement strand
TGAGAAATTATCTCTTTATTATGTTGATACGGAATATAAAGTTATTAGAAATTTTTCATATGACTTTTGCGAAAATATAAACTTTTTATGTAGTAAAGAAGAATTTGAGAAAGAATTACTTTATAAACTAGCAAATACCTATGATGATTTTAGTGCATTAGTAAAATTAACTGAAAGTATTGTTCGTGTGTTTTATGAGGAGATTGAAAATGAACCAAGATAATGAAAAATTAATATATAGGGAAGAAGACTGTAAAACAATTGGGGAATGGATTGACTTTAACTTAAAAAAGAGAGAAAGAAATATGACAACTGAATACCCAGTGATTGGTAGAAAATGTATTGTAAGAACTTACAGTGCCGGTGTACATTTTGGTGTTGTGAAATGGATAAACCCAGATCGTGCTAATGAGTGTCAATTGGTAGAAGCCTATCGATTGTGGTCTTGGGATGGCTATGGTTTATCTCTATCCGCATTGGCTAACCATGGGCTTAAGAAAGCTCGGATTAATTTTACTGATGAAGTGATGCTCACTGAAGCGGTAGAATATATACCTTATAAGCAAGCTTTTGAAAATTCATTTGGAAAGTTTGTTGAAGATGAAGATTAAGATTAAATATAGAAAGAATCAACTACATAGCGATTGTGATGGCTTTGGCGATGGCTCTGGCGATGGTTTTGGTAATGGACCTAGCGCTGGTTTTTCCGATGGCTATGGCGATGGTTATATACGTCGATTTGGTCATCACTTTGGTCTTGGCTTTGGCAATGGAAATTCTTCTGGGTGTGGAACTGGCCGTAGTTGTGGCAGTGGTTCTGGTTTGGCTGATGCGTCTGGCTGTGGTAATGCGTATGGAGATGGTGCTGGGAATAGCAATGGCCATATTGGGGGCTGGGATTATGACCAAGGCTGTTGCTGTAGCTATTGTTGTTATGCCTATAAGACTGGCTGGGGTGATTGATATGATTAAATATAAAAATAATAAACCACGTAGCGGTGGCCACGGCAATGCTTATGGATATAGCCATCGCTTTGGTTATGGCTCTGGGTATGCCGATGGTTCAGGTCATCGCGGTGACCGTGGCTATGGTTGTGGCCGTAGCGATGGCTTTGGCCAAGGCAATCGAACTGGCTTTGGTCATGGCTGTGCCATGGCGGCTGGCTGGGGCAATGAAAATGGCGATTGCGATGATTAAATATAAACTTTAACACTATTAAATTATTGACAATCAGGTAATATCATACTATATTTAACTTGTAAATACCTTAGTAATTAGGTGATAGGAGGGAAGAAATAAACGTTAGGGATGCCACAAATGAGAGAAAAACGATGGATTACTTTTTCAAATGTTTTATGCATTATCAATTTATGAATTTCTATAAAGAAAAATACAATAAAGAAGTGAACTTTATAAAACCTAATGAAGTCATGAGTGCCAGAGACTATTGTATTGCTCTTATAGATCAAATGCATGATAAGTTAGAAAAACATGCTTAATGCAAAAAAAGCCCCTGTGCGGGGCATGGCGGGGTTGATAATTGCATTTAGCGTTATAGCATTAGTAATTGGTACGGTTTTTGTTTGTAAGATACAAAATACATGTTATACAAAAACGGTTTCTCAATCAATACGCTGTAAACACAAAATAAATTTTTTTGGCAATGCGGATGTCATAAAATGAACAGGGAATTATTTAATGAATATTATTGTAAATATAGCAATGTTAACTTGTTTTATGTTAGCTATTTTATTAATGATTTGGATATTATATTGTTCATATTTTGAACACAAAATGAACAAATTAAACAATATAGAAGCTAATAAAAATCAAGATGTCATTTCTACAATTAAAATGTCTTATCTTTTGTCTAATATTTATTACATAGATCGCATGGAAGACTTAGCTGGATTGGGCGATTATAAGAAATTTGTCAAAAAACAAATTAAGAAGGAACTTAATAAGATTGGACAAATCACTCGTTGATTATCTTTGCCCTAGATGCAAAAGTTATGATATGTCTTTATTATTTAAAGAGTTATATTGTAATCGATGCAGCTTAAAAGTTGAATATAATGCGAGACAAGATACATCTTTGTCCATTATGCGAAAAAGAATTATTAGAATTTAATGATAAATATGGAAAATGTGTCGATTGTAAGTTTTTTTTTGCGTGGAGTATGCCTGCTAAACATTGGGAATGGATTAATAAGATACATAACAAGTTTAAGAAATTTAATTATGATTGAAAAATATATCAGTAAAGTAATTACCGTTGAAATAACGGAAACATGTCGATGTGATGTTTGTGGAAAAATTATTTATGAAGACCATTCTATTGTACCACGTGAAAAAACTAGTTTGAGTACACACCATATAGTTGTTGATGTGTATAATTTTTGTCATCAATGTGGTGAAGAAAAAAAATTACTAGAACTATAACTTAACAATTGATAAATTCTTATACATTATAAACTCTGGATTGTATTTATGAAGCAAAGAACAGATGTTTTCATATTCAATGGGTTGTACATAGATTTCTTTCATGCCCAATGTGGCATATTGGTCTAAGTACCTAAGGATGTCTTCTTTGTAGTTGTACATGATAATTCCTTAGTGTTTATCTTTTGGTATAACATATGTATAATTAATAGTCAATATAAAATGTTGGAAAAGAATTATGAATGAACAATTAAAAGATAAATTTAGTAAAAAAAGTATGTTTCCTGGAGTATTTACTATAATTACAATTATATTTGTTATTGCTAAATTATGGGGAAAAATAGATTGGTCATGGTTTTGGGTATTTTCTCCACTAATATTTTCTACTTTATTTGTTTTAATTGCCCTACCATTAACAATTTTCTTTATAAAAAAATATTTAAAATAAGTGAGGTTTTATGAATGAAAAAAAAAAAGATAGTTATCAAATTAGAGTTAATAAATTTTGTCAAAAAATTAAAGATAATTATTCAGAATTGTTTATGCTTTATTCTAACATTGATGAAGAAATTGGAATGGGCGATAAATTAAAAAAATATATGTACCACTTATTTAAGACATCAGCTTTTTTTGAAATATATGTTAAAGAATTAAATGATTAGGGGTTTATATGAACGATAACGAATTAGATCAAGTTGCAATCCCTAATTTTGATGATTACTTGAAGATTCTTCGTAATAATTATCATTATTTGTTTGAGAATTTTAAAAAAATTAAAAATTAGAAATAAATTAGAAGAAGCATTTTTATTGGCTCAAAAAGCGATGCTTATTTTACCTCGTTATCCGGGGGATGATAATGACTGATAATAAAAAATACACATCAAAATTTATTGGTTATTTAGGATCTTTATCGGCTAATATTAATAGAAAAGAATTATATTTCAATGAAATACCAGAAATAATTAAATTTTCACTTGAGGAAATTGATTATGATAACTCATACATACAACTTTTGTATTCCGCTTTTTTGTATATAACTGATAATCGTCTTGAGTCTATCTCTTTATGCAATAAAATTGATAAAGAGTTTATTGATATGAACCGTGAAAGAGTTATTAGTATATTGTTAAATATGTTTATATGTAATGATGACCCAGAAATTATGAATATAATTAAATATGATATTTTAAAGTTATTACATAAATTTTATAAAGATTTAACCCTCGATAAAAGTATTCAATATTTCGTTATAAAACTCAGAGATCATGTTTATAAATATGGAACCCCCAGAGAATTGTTAGTTGGAGATGTGATTTTCGCTATTGTAAGAAAAATGTTTTACGATTTGGGTAAATCATTTTAGGAAGTTAAGAATGACTGCTAAAAAAAATGAGTTCACATACGATAAATTATTAGAAATATTAGAAGAATCTAAAAATTATTTCCACCCACTGGATATATGTTTTAAATGTAAACGAAAATTTGAAGGTGATTGTTATATGGTTGTAAAAGATCCTTGTGTTATGTTTTATTGTGAGAATTGTTATGAAAAATGAACTTAAAAAAATACAAGATCATATAATGTCTATTACTTTGTATTGCGTTAAATGTGGTGAAAAAATTGAAGGAAGAGGTAGTGATTATATTTTACAAGAAGAGCCTCTTGTTGTTTGTTGTGAAGAGTGTTTTCCATTTTTTTATTTTGATAAATTAAATCAAAAATGTGATTACAAAATAGATAACACTTGTGCAAAATGTAAACAAGAGATAGAATATAATGAACATATGGTTTTGTTTAATGAGGATGGATCAATAAATTATTATCACGAGACGTGTTATAGAGATTTTGTAGCATGCGATCAAAAGAAGAACAACTCCACCAAATAACCGTGGTCAACTATGTTCAACAACGGTATCCCAAGATATCGCAGCATCTCTATCACCTCCCAAATGAGCTAGCATTTATGACCCTTGCTAAGAGCAAATCTGAGCGTGCCTGCTGGGCGATATACAATAACCTGGTGAAGATGGGCTATAAAGGCGGTGTTCCTGATCTGAGCCTTGTATGGCGCTCTCATGACTATTGTGGTCTGTATCTAGAATTGAAAAAGAAAGGGGCGAAGCCTGACAAACGCCAAAAAGCATTCTTGGACCATGCCGCCACACAAGGGTATATGGCGACGTGGTCTGATAATGTCGATGAAAGTATTGAAGTGTTTGATCAATATTTGAACTAATTGATTTATATTATATTGACGTATAATCTAATTTTATGGTAAAAAAAGATAAGCTCATCTGCCAGGTGTAGACAGAGTATCTGAGTTCGCTATTTGGAGATGCGTCCTTTGCCTTTTCTTATCTTTTATAGTTGGATAAGAATTGAGAATGCAAGTGCTTTTACCCCCTGTTATACTCCGGCAGGGGGGTTTTTATTTTTTTCATTTGTTTAGCTCCACGTATAATTGAGTGAATATGTTGAATACAATCTTGTTAGTGTGATTGCTCTTGCCCAGCAAAGCTTCACAACTCTGCTGGATGTTATTGTAAATGTCTTTGTATAATTTTTTATCATCTATCTTGTACATAATGCGACCTCAATGTTGTAAAATGTAATGTAAAATTAAATTAGATGAACAAGTCGGTAATTGAATAGCGTCATCCCAACCTAATAACTGATTTTCATCTAAGTAATTAATGTAATTGGAATCGACGTGTAGGATTTTATCAGTGTCGTGTAAATATAATTTCATTGTGATCTCCATAAATTTATACCGTACTTAACAATTAAGTACTTATAGCTATCATAACATTATTTCCCGTTGTGTCAATATTTAATTAATTGACAACGGTTTCTATATGTGATATTTCTGTATTAATTTTGTGCAAAACTCACATTCCATTAGAAAAGCAGCGAAAATATGGTATATCCCAGCAAATATGACCCTAAAATGTGCGAACGTGTTATAGAACTTGGCAAAGAAGGTAAATGTAATCGACAAATTGCTTGTGATTTAGGCATTAGTAGACATACTTTGTACGATTTTGAAAAAAGATTTCCTGATTTTGCTGTGGCTTTGGAGAAAGCTAAAGAATACGCACATAGTTACATGATTTCTCTGGCAGAAAAAAATATCGACAATCCTTCATTTAGCTTTAATGGTTGGGATAAAATAATGCGCGCTAAAAGCATGGGAAGTAAGAATAGGCGCGTTAGGATCAAAGATGATGAAGTCGATTTGAATGCAAGTTTAGATGTACAACGATCTCAATATGCTAAATTATTGCACAGTGGCGAGATTGATCATGATGAATACAAAAACATGGTCAATGGTTTAGCAGTTGCTGAAAAGATCAGAGAAACTGAAGAGTATATTAAAAAAGCAGATAAAGTCATTGAAGCTGCAGCTAAATTAGAGCAATTGCAGGATACACTAGACGATGAACAAGAAGATTAAAGAGATTATTGATCGTGCTTATACGCAAAGTTTTGAGCAAACAAAGTGTAAGTTGATTATAACTAACGAAGATGAAGTTGAATCGCTTTATCATAAGTACAAGGATGTACCTAATATTATTTATACAATGGTTGTACTGTGATTAAAACGACGTGGTTAATATTTAGTCAAGGACAGGCTTGGTGGGCAAAATGTCTTAAACGTAATTTTGGCCACATGGATGTATTAAATTTTGATGGGAAAAGATGGATTTTAACCCGTATCTCCTATAACACATTAGTTAATGAAATTTACGAGTTTAAAGACTATCCATTTTTAAATCGTGACTTAGCACAAAAGCATAGAGTTATAGAGTTGACTGTCGATGTACCAAAGACAAAGACTAAATTCCCACAATTTGGAATACTAACTTGTACAACTTTGATCAAATATTTATCAGGCATTAAACTTAGATGTATGACCCCATGGGGTTTATACAAGAAATTAGTAAGAATGGATTTATTAACTAGGCACAAACATGGAATTGTGTCGATTATCAATTTAGGAGTGGCCAATGGTTGCGCACCATAGTGATGATGCTGAAAACAAACTGATTGCACAACAACAACAAGAGCTTGATGATTTAAAGAAAAAACAAGCCAAGGAAAGACAAGATTTGGCTCGTAAACGCATTGCTGGATTAAGAGGACGTACTGGTGGTGGCTTTGGGACATCTAATCAACAAAATAATGATACGTTGGGCTAATTATGCAGTTAGTCAATCTGCCTAAAACACCTAATCGTTCATTGGCGCAACAAATTATGCGTCATTATGAGCAAGCAAAGTCAGATGCAATGAATTGGCATTCTTTATATGAAGAAGCGTATGATTATACTCAGCCATATAGAGGTCATTTTACTAATCAAGATCTATTGAATTACGGAGAAGATAAAGGCCGTAAAGTTTATGATACAACGGCTGTACGTGCTAAAGGCATATTTGCATCTCAAGTTAATAGCACAATGACACCGCCTTTTAGTCGTTGGATATCTTTAGAAGCAGGTGAATTAGTGCCTAAAGCAGAACGAGAATCAATAAACTCTGGGCTACAAGATTTAACTAATTTGTTATTTAGTATGCTGAATCGTACTAATTTCAACGATACTGTGTATGAATCGTACAAAGATTTATCAGTTGGTATGTTTTGTTTAGCTGTTTATGAGGGCTTTAATGATGGCGAGCCATTTAGGTTTTATAATATACCTGTGCGGTCTTTGTACCCTGCTGAGGCTCCTAATGGAATTGTAGAAAACTTCTTTTGTGATCGATTTAGGTTGACCATACACGATATTTTACAAATTTGGCCTAACTCACAACTACCTAACTTTATTAGCTCTCAGGCGCAAGATAATGAGCTACAGACATTTGATCTGATTGAAGGCCAGATATTTGACCCTACAAAAGCTAATACAGATAGAGCTTATTTTCATTTTGTCTTAGAACCCAATACACAATCATTTCTTGTATCAGATTTTAGCCCAAGCAAGCATTTTATTATTTCTAGATGGGAAAAATCAGGTAATGATGCATTTGGCATTGGGCCAGGGATTACGGCATTACCTTCAATTAAGACACTAAACAAGATGTATGAATATACATTAATGGGGGCTAGTCTGAGTGTAGCGCCACCTTTACTTGCTTATTCATCCGATCAAATTGATTGGCGCAGTAAGAAAATAACCCCTCACTCCATCTTACAATTTAAAGACCGGCCTATGGATGGTCAAAAGTTACTAGAACCATTGATAACAGAGCCAAATGTACAATTTGGTGAATTCTTAATGAATGATCTAAGGCAGCAAATTAACAACATATTCTATGCTCAACCGATTGGTAGCATTGAACAAAATCCAAAAATGACAGCGACTGAAGTATTATTTCGTAAGCAATTGGCCTTAGAAGAAAAAGGACCTGCTTATGATCGTTTGTTTCGTGAATTCATTAGGCCCTTGATTGACCGACTATTATATCTTCTCTCAAAGCGTGGCATAGTCGGTCAACATATCAAGGTAGATGGAAGGATGGTAGAAATATCATATGACTCACCGTTATCCAGTGCTCAAAAGCTTAAAGATGTACAGAATTTTGAACAAGCGTATCAGACTATACAAGGTATTTACGGACCACAATTGGCGCCGTTAACGACAGATCCCAGCAAAGTTATACCTTTTATTGAGAAAAACTTTAATGCAAAAATGGATTTATTTGCAACATCTGATCAAATACAGGCCATGATGAAGCAAATGGCACAAAGACAAGAACAGCAAGCACAATTAGAAGCATTACAACAACAACCACAACAACAAGCGGGAGCTTTATGACTGTAGAATATATGTACAACAAGTTTGATGAAAAAGATATTTCATTAATATTTAAAGCATTGTTTACTGATACGGAGCAAGGTAGATATGCACTAAATCATTTAAAAAATAAATTTAATAATAATTTTTCGCATAGATTGTTACCTAATATGCCTGAGAGATTTAGCGATCCTAGAGATTGGAGTTTTTACAGAGATGGTGAACAAAATGTGATCAATTACATATTATCGAGAATTAAAGACGCCAAAGAAAGAAACTAACGAGGTAATCATGGTAGAATTTGCAGCCGCTCAAGAAGAAGCACAATCAAGTAATGAACAGCAAGAAGCTCAAATGCAGTCAGATGAAAACCAACGCTTTGAAGAACAAAGTGAAGCGATGGGCAAAACTCAAGAAGAATCAATTAATGCGAATGCATGGACATATGATGGCACGATTGCTGGTGAAGGTGATAAACCTGATTATCTTTTGGATAAATTTAAAGGCAATATGTCTGAACAAGCTAAAGCATATGTGGAATTACAAAAGAAATTAGGGTCGCAAGTTAAAGCACCCGATGAATACAAGTTTGAAGAAGGATTATCCTTAGATACTGCAGATCCTAATGTGGTTGAGTTTTTATCTATATCAAAAGAGGCTAATATCTCACAAGACACTATGAATAAAATCATGCAAGTATATGGCAAACATCTGCAAAATTTAGGGCCAAAGTCTGCAGAACAAGTAATGTCTACATTTAATGATCAAGATAAACAAGATTTTCAAAAAGTTAGTAATTGGGCTAGATCAAATTTAAATGCAGATGAAGTGAGTGTATTGGGCTCGATGGTCACATCTGCTGATCAACTTAGAGTTTTGAACAAGATCAGACAATTCACTAATAACAATTTCCCATCTCCTGATACATTTACTACTCAACCATCACAATCTGAAGAAACATTGATGCAAGAGTTCCAAGATAATTATGATAAATATATGAACAATAGCCAATATCGTGATGATTGGCAAAAAAGAATGGGTCAATTATTAGAAGAAAATTAACATGATGTTGATTTTTTACTCAATTATGGTAAATTATTAACAGTCAGATAACACTTTAGAGTGCCTACGTCAAGACATAATAAAGTAGATAACACTCGTTTATTAAGTGCCTGCAAATAAGGCGTTGATTTATATCAACATTTTTATTGTAGCATTATAAACGAGGTTTATTATGTCTCTTTCAAATGAAAATATTCTTAACAAAGAATTTGATGCCATGGTGCACAAAATCTTTGTATCTGAGGGGTATCGCTTAAGGGGTACTACTCGTGTCAAAACAAGTAATGATTCTAAAGTGTTTCAATTTCGTAAAGTTGGAAGTGTTACTGCGAATGAATATGCACCACAAACAACGGTTGTTTACCAAGATCCTAACTATGCAGCGGTTGATGTAACAGCCAAACGGTATCGTGCTCCTATCATTATTGATGATTACGATCAATTCATAACCAATGTCAATGAACGTCAAGAAGATGCTATGTTAGTTGCAGATGCAGTTGGTCGTCGTTTTGATCAAATTATCTTAGATGCTTTAATTAACTCAGGAACAACTAATACCATTGCAGATGGCAGTTCCAATTTCACATATGACAAATTTACTGAAATCATTGAGTTTTTTGAAGATAAGGCAGTACCTATTAAAAATAGGCATGTGGTTACTTCTGCTTCTGGTGCACGTAGTCTTTTAAAACAAACCAACTTTATTTCTAATGATTTTCTTGGCAAAGGTGCCGTTAAAAACGGAACTATGGCTGGACGTGATCTGTTAGGTTGTAATGTACATATCATTCCAACTATGGATGAAGGTGGTTTAGGTAAATCTGGAAATATCCGCACATGTTGGGCATGGCACCAATCATCTGTTGGTATGGTTCAAACTGGTCCAATTAAAAGCATTTTAGAACGTGTTCCTGGTTTAGATTCATGGCAAGTACTTGGCAAAATTTTTGCTAATGCAGTGGCTATTGATGCAACCGGTATTGTTCAATTTGATATTGATGAATCAGCATAGGAGGTGATGAAATGGCTTTTGATTTAAACGATTTTGATTGGATTGCTCGAGGGAACACAAAAGTACCTAATATTTGTAGGTTTGTAAGTTCTTCTGATAACTGGGCAACAATCACAGCTAGCGCTTATTTTAATGATCTCATTAATGACTTAAAAGTTAATGATTTAATCATTGTTCAATCAACGACAGAACGTGGATTTTTAAGAGTTAATAGTGTAACAACCAATGTAACTACTGTTCACGATTTATATCCAAATCCAGCGTATGTTGCTCGTTATGCGGGGACTCATGCTTACGGTGGTGGTGGGACAAGTACTGCGATTACTGTAACAGGTGTTTTAGCAAGTGACATACCGATGGCCTCTATTAAAGCAAGCACAAATAATGTCAGTGTAACTAAAGTCGTTCCCACGGCAGATACAATTACGGTGCATTTTAGTGCTGACCCTGGGGCTTCTACAACGGTTCAATATATAGTTGATCGGGCAGTATAATTTATAGGGGGCTTTCTAGCCCCCATTTTGAGGTTATTATGGCGCGAACTGGCAAATGGAATAACACAACTCCCTTATTGCCAAGGCGAAATTTATCAGATATTGCTGATCCTAGAATAGCAAGAGAAAACTTGGAACTCGGTAATGATGATGATGCTATATTTGATAGCATTACTCTTAATGATTTAACCAATAATAAATTAACAAGAACAGATAGCAATAATTTAATTATTAGTGCTGATTTAGATGATTTTGTTGCAGGAACTGCTAATCAATTGACTGTTACCGATGATGGCGATGGTTCAATTACATTGTCATTCCCAAATGATGTCACAATTAATTCTTTAACCGTGGGCAGTTTAAATGGTGTTCTAAAAGCCACAGCAGGTTTAATATCAGGTTCAGCAACAACCTCCGATGTGCCAGAAGGTACAAATTTATATTATACCCAGTCTCGTTTTGATACTGCATTCTCAAACAAGGATACAGATGATTTAACAGAAGGCGTTGTTAACTTTTGGTACACTAATGAACGGGTAGATGACCGTGTTGCAGCGTTAGTGACCGACACATCTAGTGTGGCGTGGACATATAACGATGTGGCAGGGACTTTAGAAGCCAATGTGACAGCTACAGGAGTGGATCATGGATCACTATCAGGTTTATCAGATGACGACCATACGCAATATCACAATGATGCAAGAGCAGATACGTGGCTTGGAACAAAAAGTACGACAGATTTATCCGAAGGAACCAATCTCTACTACACCCAATCCAGATTTGACACAGCTTTCGGAGCAAAAAGCACCACAGACTTAAGTGAAGGCACTAACCTTTATTACACACAAGCTCGTTTTGATAGTGCATTTACCGCTAAAGACACCGATGATTTAAGCGAGGGCACAACCAACCTTTATTTTACTAATGAGCGTGTCGATGATCGCGTTGACGCATTAATTCAAAATAGTTCTACGATTACGTGGACTTATAATGATGGAGCGAATACATTGACAGGTTCAGTGGTAGCAACAGGCATAGACCACGGTAGTTTATCCGGTCTTGCAGATGACGATCATACTCAATACCATACCGATTCACGAGCGTTAACGTGGATAGGAACTCGTTCTACTTCTGATCTGCCAGAAGGAACGAACCTTTATTACACTGACGCTCGTGTACAAGCGTATATTTCCGCAGGCGACGGCATTGATATCAATGGTAGTGGTCAAATTAGTGCTGACATCAATACTACTAATCTTCAATTTACAGCAACAGAAATCAACACAATCCAAGATATTACGACAACGTCTGATGTAACTTTTGGAAGTTTGATTATTTCCGGTTCCAGTAGTCCAACCGACACACCTTGTTTTATACAAAACACAGATAATCAAGCAAGAGTGGCTATATTTGCAACCGGTGGTGACTTTTCTGGTTCAGATATTGGTCATTTTACAGGAACAAAAAATGCCACAGTTTCCGTTATTGCAGCGGGTGAAGATGTTAACGAATTAGCTAGCATCCGAGTTATGGGCATTAATATAGGCACATCAACATCCGGTGGGATTTACGAAACTTATGCCACACGTTCTACATTAGCCCAAGTCAAAGCAGGAACTTACACAGCGCTTCAAAATGGCGATCGTATAGGTCAATACAAATTTCTTGGAGATGACGGTACAGATGGCCGTACAGTGGCTGCTGACATCATTTGTGATGTTGATGGAACCGTAGCAACTAATCGAGTGCCTGGGAAGATAAGTATTAGAACAATGGACAGTTCTGGTAATTTCGCCACTCGAGTGGTCGTGGAAAATGATGGTAAAGTTGGTGTAGGAACTACTTTGCCTGATGCACCACTTCATGTACAAAATTATGACACTGCCTATACATGGCCGCCGAATACTAGAACAGCAGCTATTTTTGAAGGATCAAGTATAGGAACTGTTGTTCAATTGGTATCAGATTCGACAGATCAAACTGAAATTTGGTTTGGTGATACAGATAATCAAAATAGAGGTCGTGTTAGATACAATCACGCTACAGATGAATTATCTTTATATTCTGGCGGCGTTGAACGTATTACAGTAAATAGTACTGGTATAACCACTGTTAAATCGACTACAGACGCATCTTCATCAACAACTGGTTCTTTGATTACATCAGGCGGTCTAGGTGTTGCTAAAAAAGCTTTTTTTGGAACAGGTATTTATGTAGGAAGTTCATCCAATACCAGTGAATACGAACTAAATACGTTTAGGCAAGCAGAACTCAGTGTTACGTGGGATGCTTCAGGACTTATCGTTGCTGCTGGATATGACTCTACTATCTATTATTCAAAAATTGGAAATTTAGTAACCCTCATATTTAGAGAAATAGCGGTTCCAAATGCATCTATTGAACCTGTTCCGTCATCCGCACCGTTACAGTTAGACACTAATTTAGATAGTTTTTTAAGACCCGCTCATACACATTATGCCACTGAACCTAGAGTTCAAAGTAATGGAATCATTTCAGCAGACAATGGTCTGGCAGTTATAGATACAGATGGGTCTGTTTTTATATATTCAACCTTAACGCAATCCTCTTTTGTACCAACGGTTCCTTACAATAACGGTGATATTACTGTTTATCAATTTAGCACAAGCTATGTCACATCATAGGAGGTAAATATGTCAATTCGTGGATTACAAAAAGATGAATTTGTCATTGACACATACGAAGAAATGGTCAGGACTGTTAAAAAAATAATCAAATTGTTGGATAAATTAGATGACATAAAGGCAATTGTTCAAGGTGATTCTGACTTTGCGACTAAAAGTGATGGGACTGAGAAAGCATTTTTTAACTCAATAACCAGTCGATCAAATGCAGTCAGGAAGTTTTTAAATGATGAACTAGTGAAATTGAACTAATGGCTTATACAAAACAAGATATTATATCTTTAGCATCTATTTATGGTAGCAAAGGGCCCGTGACTTCTACTATAAACCAAGGAAATTACGTTAGTACGCTTAATGATTTATATGATGTTGTATACGGCGAAATCATAGCTAACGATGACTTTCGGTTTGCTACTAAATTATTGGCTGCAAACAAGGTTTCAGGTGAAACATCGGTCTTAAGTGAATGGACGATACTTTACGCTTTTCCGGCCGATGCATTGGTTCTTACAACTATTTATCCAGCAGGAAGTGATTATGAAATATATGGAAATAGAATTTATAGCAATACCGATAACTTAATTATCGAGTATCGATATAAACCTTCTGAGTCACTTATTACAGACAGTTTTGCTGCTTATTTTGCTTCTAAATTGGCTTTTGATGCTTTAACGGCTTTAGCTGTATCTCCAAGTCAAATTAAATTTGTTGAAAGTATTTTATCAATGAAAAAAGCAGTTGCTATAAGTGTTGATAACAGAAATGCACCTGTTAGAAACATCCAATCTAATCCATTTATAGAGTTTAGATAATGAGTTATCTATTTACATTACAATCTAATTTTAACGGAGGACAATTAACTCCAAAAGCACATGCTCGTGTTGGAAGAGATTTTTACTTTAAATCATGCAAAACCATGCAGAATGTCTTGACTACTCCACAAGGTGGTTTTAAACGTCGTTTTGGACTTAAATATCAATTTGAAGTATCAGGAATAACAGACTATACCCAATGTCGTATAGGTTCTTTTCAGTATTCAGATGAAGGTAAAACTTATGTTCTAGTGTTCAAAAATTTAACATTAGATATATATCTTAATGGTTCTTTAGTAGCTGGATCAATTGTTACTCCTTATACAACATCTGATTTGCCTAATATTATGTGGGCACAAACAGAAGAAAATGTCATCGTTGTTCACAGATCATACAATCCAAGATTATTAGTAAGAACATCTGCTGACTCAGGCTGGACATTTAATAATGTTACTTTCAAATTTTTCCCAACGTTTGATTATAGAGATGATTATAATAGCGTTACTTTTACTTTGTCAGCGACAACTGGAGATAATGTTACTTTAACAGCATCAGGTGGTTCTCCATTTGTTTCAGATCATGTTGGCGGTGTTTTTCTTGGTGGTGATACTGGTGCCTTAAGAATCAAAACTTTTGTGTCTTCTACTCAAGTTAGAGGCGATATTGTAGTTGATTTTGATCAAACAACTATTTCTGGTGAACTAGCTTTTCTTGCTGAACCTGCATTTGGTAATACACGTGGCTGGCCAGATGTTTGCGGATTTTTTGAATCTCGTTTAGTCCTGGCAAGACAAGATAAAATTTGGATGTCTACTACAGATAATTTTGTAGACTTTAATGATTTAACAACTAATGACACTGACTCTATTACCCTTAATCTTAAGGATCAGTTAAGTAGAAATGGAGGAAGCATAAGGGTTAAACGTGTTCTAGGAACTTTCAGTTTACTTATTTTTACTCAAAACAGTATAGAAACAACTCCTTTATTTAGTAACACAGAATTAGTTCCAACTAATGCAACAGCTAATATACAAAACAATCATGGTGTTTCTAATGTTGACCCTGTGTTTGTTGATAATAATGTTATCTATATTGATGCGGGAGGAAGAATTGTACATAGTTTGGTCTATAATGATAATACAGCTTCTTTTGAAGTAGAAGATATTAGTATATTGGCTGAAGATTTAATAAAAAATCCTGTAGATATGGGATATTTAAAACACCAATCAACGGATGACAGTCAATATGTATTTATTATAAATAATGATGGAACTATTGCGTCATTTCAAGAAATAGATGATGAAAACATTGCAGACTTTACTGAGTTAACAACGACAAGTGGATCAGGAAAATTCAGATGGATTACTGCTGTTGAAAATGATGTTTGGTTTTTAGTTGAAAGAACTATTGATGGTTCTGCTAAATTCTATGTAGAAAAGCTTGATTTTAGTGCTTATATGGATAGTGAGAAAACACAAACATTTGGTTCACCCACTACTGTTATTACCGGATTATCACATTTGGAAGGAGAAACAGTACAAGTTATAGGTGATGATAATGTACAACCAACAAAAACTGTATCAAGTGGTCAAATAACGATTGATACTGCTGCAACCACTGTTTCTGTTGGATTAAAATTTATTCCAAAAGTTGAACAATTAGATGCTAGTTTTAATCAACAAAATGGTCCTGATCTTTACTTCCCTAAACGATTACTTTGTGCATATATTGACACATACAAATCATTAAATGTATATTTTAATGGTAAGTTATTGGACAATCTTAATCTAGATTTAAGTACTTATGATAATAGTGATGTAGAATTGACCAAAATTTATAAAGAACCAGTTGTTAATGGTTGGAATGATGGAACAAGGGTAGTTATTACACAAGATGAACCTTCTCCTATGGAAATTCGAGCTATAGGAAGATTAATTGAAACTACTGACATAGGGGGTTGATATGAGTGGTATAACATTAGCACTTTCAGGAGGAACTGAAATTGCAAGTTTGTTTGAGCAAAACAGAGCAGCTGAGGTAGAAGAACAATCTCTTAAAGCAAAAGAAAATCAAGAGCAAATATCTACTTTAGATAAAGAAAATAGGGAAATGACGCAAGCAAGTAAAGCTTTATCGTCACAACAAGCTTTTGCTGCCGCTAGAGGGGTTGGCGGACAATCAAGTGTTGTTAAAGCAGTCGATATTACAGATCTGGATAACTTAAACCAAGACTTAAAATCTGATCAAATCAACTTAAATTTTAATAAATCACAATTAGACGAACAAATTGAAGCGACAAGAGCTCGTGAAGCCAGTGGCATATTTGGTGGTTTAGTTAATTTTGGTGATAAATTTTTTAACAGTTTAAATACAAACAGTAATAATTCGACATCAGAAAGAACAGGGAGTGCTGATTAATGGCTCCAAATATTTTTGAACGAAAAAAAGGAATTAGCGAAGGTCAAAATTTGGTCGATTTCCAAGGTGAGTTTAATCAATTATCGAATACATTACAGAATGTAAGTAATTTGTTTGGAAGAGAAGGTGAACAAATAGCAGATACACATGCTTTAGAAGCAGGAAGAATGGCAGGACAAATGGTAGGTGCAAAAGTGCCAACATCCGAATTAACTGAAGCAGACAGGATATACAAAGAAGCATTCCTTAAAGCAAATAATGGCATATTGCAACAGACTGCTAGACAACAGATTGAAAAAGCTAGAAACGAAATCATGAATGATCCAAATTTTAACAATGGGTCATTACTTGATTACCAACATCGAGCCAAAGGTATTGCAACGGCAATATTGCAAAAAACACCACAAGAACTAGAACCAGAAATTAAAAATTATTTAAGTTACACATTGAATCAAAATCAACAAATTATTGCTAATAAAGTCAATGCTTTGACTAGGAATCAAGCAAAAGAAGTTGGTTTTGATTCTGCTAACAATCTTGTCCCACAGATTTTAAATTCAGCATATTCTGAAGATGAACCAGATTTGCCAAAAACTAAAGCTTTATTGGGACAATTTAATGGAAATATAGATTCTTTGGTTGCTGCTGGTTTGTATGATGGTAAAGCAGCATCAGCTACAAAATTTAGTTTGTATAGGAAAATACAAGAACAGCATTTATTGGGACAAGCCAATAGAGCATTCTCTCAAGGAAATGACTCTGCCATAAAATTTATGCAAGATTTTAGCAACAAAACACCTAAACAATTAGGAATAGATCCTGAGTTAAAAAACAAAATTGCAATAAAATTGAACACAATGGTCAAACAACGTGAGCAATCTTTGGGAATAAGTAAAAAATCTTTAGACAATCAAATTGACAATACAGTAGCAATGGTTAGGCGTGGCAAAATTGATGAAGATGTTGCTATGACAACTAGAAACAAGATTATGGAATTTGAACCATCAAAACTTGAAGATTTTAATGAAAAAATAGAAAGTGCTAATTATTATCATTCGCTTTATAGCGGTGCCATCGATCGTAATCCATTGCAAGCACAACAATTTCTCAATAGCCATATTCCACAGCCTAATGATCCATTGTTTGCTAATAAAGAAAAAGAATACAAGAAAGTTCAAGCTGACTATGCAAATTACAGAAAAAGTTTGGCTAATGACTATGCAGGAACATTGTTTAAAAATGATCCAGGTGTGGCACATGTTGCAGAAAGAGAAAGTGTTTCATTGAATTCATCTGGGGGGAAGATTACGCCAAATGCTGGTACGGCTAATGTTGATGAGTATTTGGTAGAAAAAGCCAAATCATTAGATGTTAATAGTAATGATATAACCGTTATTCCTAAATCTGAAGCCATTACTATTGTTAATCAATTGAACAATAAAAATACATCTGGCATGGAAAAAAGAGCTATTCTTGTTAGTTTGGCATCGCAACATGGTAAATATATGCCATATGTTATGAATGCTTTGTCTAAAGCTGGATTACAACAAAATGTGCAGATGGTATTAAGTGCCATGAACAATCCTGAGTCAAGAGACCAAATAGAAAACTTAGATAATTGGCTAGGAAGTGATCAAAAATCAGTCAATGATTTAATAAAAAGTAAAGGTATAAAAGAATTGTCTATACAATCAGCTATTAATAGTAATTTATCAAAATTTGAAGATAGTTTAGACGGTTATAATTATGATGCATCAAAAGACAAAACAAACGTCAGAAATCAAGTAGAACTTTACGCTAAATATTTAATTGCTGCTAAAGGTCTATCAGTATCAGATGCTGTAGAAACAGCGGCTAATACGTTAGTGAACAATAATTTTAATTATGTCACTTTAAATGGTCACACTATTCAAGTAAGACGTGATATACAACCTAGCAATTTAGTTGATGCAACAAGGTATCTTATTAACGAAGCTAAAAATGCTGATATTAAAGTTCCTGCATTATATAGATTAATTCACCCAGCTTTAAATGATCAAGAATTGATGGATGCTTATAAGACAGAGAAATTAGATCATGCATATTTGTTAATGGATAAAAATCAACAAGAAGCTACATTAGTTGATGATGATGGTGTTGCCGTACAACTTCCGTTTAGTTTAGATAATCCAAAAGGTAACTATAAAATCAATGTTGATGATCTAAACAATCCAAATTCTCAATTGATTGGCAATATTATAAATTTTGAAAATACATCAAAAATTGACCCATTAGAGCCAAATTTTAGTTTGGCAACAAGACATAGATTTTCTAAATTAATGAACAATATTAGACAATTTGTTGATTTTTCTAACGAAAATGAAACTCGTCGTTTGCAATTTATTCTAACTAAAGCTAAAGAACAAGGTCGTTTGCCAGAGATAGAAAAGAAACTACAAGAACTTCAGTCTATACAAGATATTACACAAGGAACTGCAGAAGAAGGGTTTATAAGAACATCAAGTAGTTTTGACGCTAGAGTTATTAATGATGAACTGCAAAAAACATTGGATGACAAGAAATGACATATTTTGGTATAGGAATCGATCCACAAATATCTAATGATTTGGATGCTGAAAACCCAAGTAAGACAACATTTTTGTCTGGTGTTGTGGCAGAGGCACAACAAACTTTAGCTCATGGCCCATTGGCCAATACATATTATTCTTTAGAGTCTGATATTAATAATGCAGAGCATCCTGGTAAATATTTAATGCCAGAAGATTATGAAAACAGTATATACAAACGACCTGGATTAAATTTTAAATTTGGAGTTAGTGAAACAGACGCCAGAATTGCTGCTCAACGTTATGATGCTGACCAAAAACGTGAAGATATTATTAACAATTTGGGTAATGGTTTTTTACCTATGACTTCTAAGTATATTGGTCAAGCAGCTGGTTTTAGTGTTGATCCTATGAATATTTTAAGCACAATGTTGGCACCTGAATTATTTGGCGAAAAAATGGCTTTAAATGCTTATAAATTATCAGAAATGAAATTAAGTGAATCTGTTCCTTTTTTGGCCAAACAATTTGGTAGAGGAGCAGCAGAAGGTACATTATCATTTCTACCTTCTACAGTCAGTGATTTTCAAACTCAAAAGTATTTCGGTGGTAGTCCAGATGTGTTAAACTCTTTAATGTCTTTGGGGTTAGGTGCTGCTATAGGCGGCTCTATACGAGGCATATTAGGTGGCAGGAAGATTATATCTGTATCCGGTGACCGAGCTGCCAAGGAAGCTGCACTTGCCCAATCATTAAATGATCAAAAAGTTGATGTATCCCCTATTGTCAAAACTGCTTATAACGAAGCAAGAAATCAAGATGAAAATAATATTTTATCTGAAGAAATACCTAATAATATAAATAAACTGTCTCTTGATGATGTAGATAATATTAAAGATCAATATAAATCTCTTTATCCTAATATTAATAAATCAAGCCAACCTGAAGAATCAATTAACAACAATATTGAAGCTGAAAATACAATATCTAGTAATCCAAGTGTAAAAATAAATGGAGATAACGTACAAGATTATATAAGAAATGTAAATAATCTTGACAATAATACTACAGTTAATTTAAATGATTTAGATAATTTAAAAAATACCATTAATGATTTGCCTACCGAAGACGAACAAATAAAACAATTAGAAGAACAATATAATGAGTTAAAAAACAATCAATTATTGAATGAATCTGATCAAGAACCTTTAGATGATATTAAAGATTATGAATCTAAAATAGAGAAAATGCATAAAGCTTTTCTTGATATGGTTGCCTGTACATTAAGGAGAGATTAAATGCCAATAACAGATCATATTAATCGACTTTGTCTTGATGATGTGAGGAAATCACTTAATAAAGAAACAGGTATGAAGAAAAAAGAAATTGATGAATATTTAGACAAATTGTCAGATTTAATTGATGAAAAACGTCAAATACGTTTGGAACCTAAAGCTAGAGCTTATAAAAGAAGTGTTGAAGATCTTATTGAACAAGAAAGAGAAAAATCAAAATTAGCCAGAAAAAGACATTATTTGCGAGTTTTAAAGTTAAAAGAAGCTCAGAAAGTTATTGATGGATTTGCTACTACAGGTCGCAAAGATGCTGGTATTGGCATGATGGCCAATATAGGTGGTGTGCAAGGTGCTGTTCCAGGGGGAAGATTATCAGCAGCAGCTAGTGAAAAAGCATCTATTAACTTAGTGCGAGGTAGATTGTTAAATGGAATTAAACGACTCGATGATAATGCTTTAAGTACTTTTAAAGATATTAGAAAAGACCAAGAATTATTTAAAGAAGTTGAAAAACCTGGCAGTTCAAATGACCCTTTAATACAAAAAATTGGAAAATTAATAACTGATGTTTTTGAAGAATTTAGGTTACTTATCAATGCAGAAGGCGGTGATATTGGAAAAATTGATGGTTACACTGGAAGGCAAGTTCATCAAATTGACAAACTTATGAGCCCAACTGGAAATACAGCAAAAGATGTTAAATTAAGATTAAAGATATTACAAAATAAAAAAGAAGATGAGTCAATACAAGACCTTATGTTAGATATTGCTTACAATAGATGGCGTGATTTTACTAAACCATTGTTAGACTTTGATAAAACTTTTCCGGGTGCTACAGATAAACAGATAGACAAAGCATTACGTAGTACTTTTAATAATTTAATTGAAGGACATCTTACCAGACCATTTGTTACTGATGAAATGACAGGAAAACAATTTAGAACTCCAAGTCCAGGTAATTTTGCTGACAGAAGAGCTAAAGCTAGAGTACTGAATTTTAAAAAAGATGGTAATAGTGCTTATCAATATATGTTGAACTATGGTTCAGGTAGTTTTACAAAAAATGTCATCAAAACTGCAGAAAGAATGGGATCAGATTATGGCATTATGAAAAAAATGAGCGATAACCCATTGGCATTCTTTCACCAATTAAAAAGATATGTTTTAGATAATTATAGTAAACAACAACCCACTAAAAATATTACAAAAAGTATTAATCAAGCTGAAATACAATTAGGTCATTTATTACATCAATTTTCAAGACCTAACAAATCGTTAGGTGGTAAATTATTTAGCAATATGATGGCTTTTAAAGCAATGGCTGATTTAGGTTTAGTAGTGCCAAAGTCATTACAAGATATAGCAACAGGAGCATCTAAATTACAAGAATACGGAAATAGTTATTTACAAACGTATAATGAATATTTAAAACATATTTTTGATAAAGGAACTAAAGAACAAAATAAGATGATTGCCGACATGGTTCATGCTTGGTCTCATTCTATGATGTCTGATGTAGTAGCTAGAACACAAGCGGTTGACAATTCATTTGGAAAATTATCACAAGCACAAAGACTATATTATAGTTTAAATGGACTAAATGCTTGGGACAATATGAATCGTTCTGCACTGGTTGGCGCTTTGGCCAGATCCTTAGGACGTATGAGAAAAACATCTTTTGAAAATCTTCCTAAACAAGTACAAATAAATTTAAAAAATTATGGTATTAATGAAAACGATTGGGATTTAACTAGAACTAATCAAATTAATGTACCATTAATAAATGACGTTATTGTTCCCGATATTTCACGTGTCATTCCTGATCATCAAATAAAAGCTGTTCTTGGTGTAAAAAGATTGACCAATAAAGCAGCTGAAACTTTCAGAAAAGATCTTAATTATAAATGGTCAACTTTTTTTCAAAATGAATTAGACGATGCCAATATACAGCCAGGTGTTGCAACAATGGCTGCATTATTAGGTAAAAGTGATCCAGAAACATGGCGTGGCAAATTACTAAGAATGTTAGCTATGTTTAAATACTTTGGTGTTGAATCAACTAAGCGAACATTGGGGCGGATTATATATGGTAAAGGAAACAGAAGTATTGCTGATGCATTGAAAAATGGCAAAGGAACTAAAATACAGTTATTTAATTTTATGGCCAACTCAATGGTTTTAGCTTATATAGGAGAAGCGACAGCTAATGCTTTAAACAATCGTACTCCACCATCTATTAGTGATCCAAAAACCATGTTTGATTTAATGTTATCTAGTGGCGGTTTTGGCTATTACGGATCAACGTTGGCTCATGATTATTCGGCTTATGATTCTAGTTTTGTTGCTCAACAAGCCGGCCCAATTGGTGATTTATTAAACAATATTGCCAAAATATATAGTCAAGCTAAAAATGATGCGTTTACGGGTGACTTTTCAAATATAAAAACCTCAGTACAAAATATTATAGAAAATAATATGTTAGGCATGAATTTACCTTATATTAAATTACCTGTTGATTTTTTATTCAATTATGCTTTACTAGAACATTTAAACCCTGGATATTTAGAACGACAACAACAAAAACTGCAAGAAAAGGGACAAAATTTTATTATACAACCACGGAGTTTAATTGGAGGTTAAACTATGGCTATTTCAGAAAAATCAGGGAGGTTACAATATACAGCAACTTCTGGTCAAACTGTATTTTTATTAGACTTTTTATTTAATAATAACGATGAAGTTAAAGTTTATAAAAGATCTTCTTCTACAACCCCATCAAGTGCTGATTTATTAACCATAACATCAGATTATACATTATCAGGATCAGGAACGGGATCAGGTACTGTTACATTGGTTCAACCTGCGACTGCAGGTGATATCATAACAATTGAACAAGAAATACCTATACAATTTAGTACGACATTTCCAGAAAATGGCACAATTGCTTCATTAACTTTACAAGAAGTTTCAGAATTTGTTGTTAGAATATGTCGTCAATTGAATACACAAAATACAATAAAAACACCAACTTACCCTAGTTCTTCTGTATTAGGAACAAAAGATCAAGTTTTGCCTACTTTAAGTGCTAGTCAAGCATGGAAAATGAATGCTGCTGGAACTTTAATAGAAGCTGCTGATGACCCTGAAGTTAATGGTTTTTCCACCTTACGTTCAGAGTTAGCCAGTACTGTATCAGGATCTGAAGGATCAGATTTAGTTGGACATGATAGTTCTGTTAATGGTGCGACTACCGTTCATAATGAACTTAATTATTTAGTCGATGAAAATCGTCTATTTACAACTGCTGATATCAAAAGCACTCATAAAACGACAGCAGATCCAGGTTGGATTATGTGGAATAATGGCAGCATTGGTAATGCATCGTCTGGTGCAACTAATAGAGCTAACTCTGATACTCAAGCTTTATTTGTTCATTATTGGAATACTCTAACGGACACAATATGCCCAGTTAGTAGTGGACGAGGAGCAAGCGCTTTAGCTGATTTTAATGCAAATAAAAGTTTATCTTTGCCACCTGTAGAAGGTGCTGTATTAGCTATTGCTGGTCAAGCTAGTAATAATTTTCGCTGGGATGAAAATTTTACTGTAACAGCAAGTTCTGAAACAATGACAGCATCGGCTGTTCCTAATTGGATTTATTCTATACAAAAAGTTCAAGTTGAATCAACTGGAACATTACCATCACCTTTAGCAACAGCAACAGATTATTATCTAATTTACAATGGAACAGGTGTATCTGGTTTTAGAATGGCAACGTCTACTGCCAATGCACCAGCAGGACCTTATATTACTTTTACTGATACCGGTTCTGGGACTCACAAGTTTACTGTCCAACATGCTAATAAAACGCTTGGTACATATGAAGGTCAACAAGAACATTATATGAGTCGTGAGCAAATGGCTAGAATGGTTGCTCATGGTCATTCTGGTAATTATGATAGAACAAATAACATATCTATTGAAGTAGGTGGGCCAGGTCCATATACAGCAGCATCGGGAAACACTTTAGAACCAGGACTTGGTGCCACAGCATTATCATTAAGTCTTTATCAAGATACAGAGGCGGAATCGGCAGCAGTTAATGTAACACAATTAACTAGTTATGTTAATGCAATGATTAAATTATAGTCATGTCTGTTTTATTTTTGCCACATAAATTTAAGTTTAGGGATTATCAAAAAGAAGTTTACAAAGCTTTGTTTGTTGAAAATAAAAAGAGGCTAGTTTCAATATGGCATCGCCGAAGTGGTAAAAGCATTAATTGTACCAGTATTTTATTGATGGCTGCATTGAGAAAACGTGGAAGATATTATCATGCTTTCCCTAAAGCAACCCAAGCTAGAGAAGCAATTTGGGATGGTGTTGATAATGATGGCATACCTTATGTTGATCGTATTCCAAAAAGTCTATTGGGTGGAAAACCAAGAGACAAAACAATGGAAATACCACTTATTAATGGTTCTACCATACGTTTAATTGGCGTTGATAATTACAATAATCTTATGGGCGGCAACCCTGCGGGTGCTATCATGGATGAATATAGCTTAATGAATCCCAGAGCTTGGGATTATTTAAGACCTATCTTTGCTGCTAATAAAAATAGTTTTGTATATTTTGTTTACACGCCAAGAGGACATAATCATGGTTATGATTTGTACAATTCTGCTATAAAGAATGGTTGGTTTCATCAATTATTGACGATAGAAGATACTAAAGATAATCACGGTTATCGTGTTTTTACTGACGAAATGTTGAAAGAAGAACGAGAAAGTGGAATGGCTGAAGAGATGATTCAGCAAGAATACTTTTGTAGTTTTGATGCTTCATTAGTTGGATCTTTATATGGTGACCAAATTAAACAAGCCAGAGAAGAAAATAGAATAAGAGATTTTGTTATTGATCGACGGTATCCAGTATTTACTTTTTGGGACATAGGAAGACGTGACCCAACTGCAATATGGTTTATGCAATTCATTGAAGGTAAATACTACATGATTAATTACTATGAAAACACTGGTTATGCCATTGATCATTATGCAAAAATAGTCAAAGACTTTCAAAAAAAATATAACTTAAAGTATCAAGAACATTATGGACCTCATGATGTAAGAAATGAAACCATGTTTAATGTTATGTCAAATATACAAATTGCTAAAAGAGAAGGTATTAGATTTAATGTTATTCCTAAAACTAAAAGTGTTATGGGAGATATTAATATAACACGATCAGTATTTAATAATGTGGTATTTCATAAAACAAATTGTGAATATGGAATTCGTTGTTTAAGTGAATATCACAAAAAATGGCAAGAATCTAGAAAATGTTTTAGTGATGCTCCAGATCATGATTGGAGTTCTCATGGTGCAGATGCTTTTAGATATTTCGCAGTTACTTTCAACCCACGGATAAATAATAACGAATCATTAAAAATTATAGGGTATTAATATGAGCATGGATTTTAAGTTTCTTAATAATTTAACTAGAGACACTATAAAGAAATTAGACATGTATAGTGACTCAGCTCAACAATTGATGTTAGGTACGTTTGCCGTAGAAAGTGATTTTGGTACTCATTTACATCAATTGAATGGTGGGCCAGCATTAGGTATAGGACAAATGGAACCAAGAACATTTCATAGTTTAATTGATAATTATTTACATTATAGAAATGCTCTTTTTGATAAAATTATGTACATATGTAGATTTGATCATAAACCTAATTCTATAGATTTAGTAACTAATACTAGTTTTGCCATTTGTATGACTAGGATAAAGTACTGGAAAATAAAAGAACAATTGCCAGAATCTCATGATGTACAAGGACTTGCCAGTTATTGGAAAAGATATTACAACACGCCAGCTGGTTTAGGGACTGAAGAAAAGTTTATAGAAAAATATTATAAGTATGTGAGGTAGTTATGTTTGATTTTGGTGGAATAGTTACTGGTGTTTTAGGTGGATTGGACAAATTATTTACTAGTGATGATGAAAGGAACAAAGCTAAAATAACATTAGAACGTTTAAAGCAACAACCTATGTTAATGCAGGCATTAATTACTCAACAAGAAGCAAAACATAAATCTATTTTTGTTGCTGGATGGAGGCCTGCTATAGGGTGGGTCTGTGCTATTGCTTTATTCTATGGCTTTGTTATTAACCCAATTTTATCTTTATTTTTTCATCGTCTTCCTCATATTGATATTCCAGAAATTATAGGATTAGTAGGCGCTATGTTAGGGATGGCAGGTTGGAGAAGCTTTGATAAAGCAAAAGGTACAACATTTACTATAGGACAAACTATATTGCCTCCTCCAGAAGATACGAACAATGAAAAAAGATGAAGAAGAATTACATGAAATGGTAAACAATTATGTCAGGTGGAAACATTTTCTACAAACATTAAGAAAACCTTATATATGGGTACCTTTAATAATTATTATTGTATACTTAAAAGAATCACACCCTATTCATATTCCTATTATAGATCATATTTTAAAGTTAATTGCTTTTAAAGCAGGTGTTAGATAAATTTTTGTACATATTTACCATACAAATGCAGTGACAAATTAAATAAAATATAAAATAGTATAATTACTAACCATATTTTGCTTATAAATACAATTTCAAATACAATTAATATTAAAAAATTTATAACAATTGATAACCAAACTATTGATTTACCGTATATATAATTTACATAAAAATGTAAAAACATCGTTGTAAATCCAAATATAACTAAAGATAATAATATATTATTCATTAAAGTTTGATAATTAGAAAATAACATGTTTAAAAAAAATACAACAAAGGTGTATACAGTCAAAAAAGCACAATGCAAAAAAAAGTTTTTCATATTTATCCTAAAAAACATGCGAAGTGCATATAAAATATACACACTCCGCTAAGAAATATATTGAACCTAAGCCAACAAACATGAAAAATATAACGCAAAATATTGTTATTATTGAGTTAATTAATCTGTCTATCAACTTTTTTACCTTCTTTTAATATTCTATCGTAAACTTCAGATCTATTTATTATTATTTCCCTAGGTGCATCAAAACCTATTCTAACACCATATTTACCGTATGCACCTAAATTTTTTATAGTTAAATCTTGTATATCTTCGTCATCGACTTTTATCTCATCATTTATTCTCAATTTATAATTTTTTTTAATATCTTCATTTCTTTTTGTAATTTTCAATTTTATTTTATGACTATGATATACTTGAATTAACATTAAATCATAAATAGAACCATTGTGGCTAATAACTACTCCTTTACCTCTAGATCTTGTTAATACTAACATTATCAACCCCTTATTTTTAAAATGGAAGGTCATCGTCTTCAATAGGTTCAGATGACTGGTTTTTAATTTTTTCTTTATAATCTTTACTTATCCAATATTTTATATTTAAAAATGTTCTCCCATTATCGGTTGTTTCATATTTAGCTTTCGCTTTCCCACATTTGTTAATAATATTTTGTGGGTTTAATTTTGCTTCTGTATATAAATTGACATTTCCTATTGATTCAGCAAATTGTCTTAGTTTTCTTTGATTAAATTTGTTTTGTCTATCATTTTCGTAATTGTCAATAATTAACCATGCTCTGCAAAAATCAGAATCTCCTTGTTTATCAGAGCATTTAAGATTAAGAATTAAACAATCCAAACCTGCTTTTGTTTTATTCTCTTCTACATTTTTTATTTCAAAGTCTACAATTCCTTCTTGAATTTTAATTGACAATAATTTTTCAAAATTGTCTAACTCATCAAGTGTTAAAGGGGTATAAGACATATTAATGTTCCTCGTTGGTTGTTGTTATTTTTGATTTAAGATGATCAATACATTTCTGTATATCTAATTGATTCATTTCATAAAAATCATTTGCTTTAGCTTTTTTAAGCCATTTAACTATTGTTTCATCTGGTATGCTTAATAATTTAATAAAATTGTTTATTTCTTGTACTTGTTCCTTACTTGCTAATATTTCTGGTGTTGATTGTTTTTCTATAATTTCTTTCCCATGTCTTTTTGTCATTTCTTCATAAGAAAATTCAAATGTTGCTGATTCTTGAAATCCAATTAATCTTGATCCTTTTATGTAGGCATATCTGCTATCTCCTTGTTTTTTAATCTCTAATATTAAATCAAACAAATAATCTAATTTTTTGTAACAATCAAATGTTTGCCCTAAAATACATAAATCTTTGCCATATTCATTTTTAGAATGAGAAGTAATTATTACGTTCATATCTAATCTTAATAATAAATTCATCAAATGTTTCATTTGTTTGTTGGCTTCACCATAATGTCTTCCATACTCAGAGCCAACTTTCTTTTCTGCTTTTTCTATTAAATCGTTATAAACAATTGTTAATGGATCTATCACTAATGTTTTATAATCATGTTTCTCAGTTAATAATGCATTAATCTCTTTAACCATTTCGTCAAAATCTGATGTTTGAAAAACGGCACTATTATTTTTGTTCAATATTTCTACATATTTTGTGTTAACAGCCCCGTCCTCAGTATCTATCAAATAAGTATTTGGAAATTGTATACATGCAGTCGTCTTACCAACTTTTGCTGGCCCATACATAAAAAGTTTTAATCTTTTCTTAATATCTTGTGGTTTTTTAGCTCTTAGTGGCATTTCTTATATCCTCGTATGTAATACAAACCAAATCATCTTTGTAACGAATATTTAGCTTCTCAAGATGTTCTTTTGTTAAATTTTCCATATCGTCATTTCTCCAAGACGAAGGGTGTAGTTGTGCAAACTCTTCATAACACATATAATTGTCTCTCGTAGTTGAGGGTGGCTAGTGATGGCCGCCCGTTTTATCGTATATACAATGATAGAAAACCAAGTATTAGCAAAGTTATGAATAACTTTTTACCCAAAGTATTTTTCTTCTTTGCTGGTTCATCAACAATTGCATTAGATAATAGAAATTTTTGTCTTGTGTCTTTAGCATAATCAATCATAACAATCTCCTTATAGTCTGCTTCTGTAATACAACACATCATTAAGAACATGTTCATTCCTAATTGCATTTTTATCGTATTCACTTCTATGGTCGTCTATATAAATGTCCATGGATTCTCTAATATCGCCTTCGCTATAATCAATCATTGATTGTTTACAACTACCCAACAAATCACTGACCACATCATTTCGTTCATTGTTGTCGACTTCATTAGCAAACAAACTTGCTAGCGTTAAACTGGCTTTTTGCCATAAATCGTTACAATCAAAAAACTCAGGTAACTGATAATCAGGTAACTGTTGAATATACTTAGACGACAATAAAGCAGTGTCATCATTATCTAAATCTTCAAAGGAAGGGTAGTGACCATTATTGTCTTTATAAGACTCCATAACAGTCTCTAGTGCATCTACAAAAGATGTTTTCATAAGTTCTCTCCATAATGTTTCGTAGTTGTAATAATATAATAACACAATTTGCCGCGTTGTCAATAATAATGTTTATTTATTTTTTCCATTGTGGTAAATTTGCCCCATGAATATTATAAAGAAGATAGTTCTCACCTTAGAGGGAATGGGTATTAATAAGCAAGTCATTTGTTCTGAATTGCAAATTAATTACTCAACTTTACATCGGTGGATGTCAACAACTAAACACAAACGTATTCCAAGTCATCATGAAGGCATTAAATTTATTCTCTATTGTTGGTCAAAAGGAATACATATTAGCCTTGATATGTTATACTTTGAATTATGTTCTAAGCCTACATTGCCAAAAAATTTAGATTCATTGTACTTACAATATAAACAACAAAATTGTGTCATTCCTAAACAAATTGATCAAATTGTTATCTAGTATTGTTAAATAAATAAACGAAAAAGTTATCCACAACCCTTAAAGTTATCCACAATTTCTCTCTTTGTTTCTCCTAAACATTCTCCATAAGTTTGTGTTATCATGCAAACATAGTAACAAACAATAGGAGAAAGTCAATTGGACAAACAAAATTTATACAATTTGGATGTAAATGACAAATTATTGTTAAAAAAGATTAATGGTTTGTCACGTAGAATTGTTAATTTCATATACAATGACTGCAAAAAGAATGCAAATGAGTACAGCAACTTTTACAGTTTAGATGAGATTGCAGACATCTTAGATATAAAAAAATCATCTATAAAAACAACCATATACAACATGAAGAAGAAAGGAATTTTCAAAGAAGTGTTGGTTAACAGTGGTCGTTATTCTATGTGGCGTTTTAAGCTAAGTGAAAGTGTCATAAAATGTGCAAACATGGGTTACTTATCCACAGTTAACGGGACAAGCTCGGGACAAAAACAGCCCCCTAGGAGGAGGAGTAATAATATATATAATAACCTAACTCCTAACTACCCCTGGTCAGAAATTGAACTAAAAAGGCTTGGATCAGTATTACGGGTGATTGATGGTGGAATTTTCGATGAAGGGCAATTGAGGGTTTTGTGGGAGAAACATGGTGAGACTGTGGATGCCAAATCGCTTCAGGCTTTCATAGATTGCGTATGCGAGGCTTTTATGAGCAACCCTATGCCAGCCTACTTGGAAGGTGTAAAAAAGCCAGCAGCGTGGATTTATGCAAAGATTAGAGATGGCAGAATTTTTGATATTTTTAATGCTCAGGAGAATAGATTTAGATTAATTAATAAACAATATTTTGATTACATAGAGGTACATGAAAAAAATATGGCAGATTATTTTGGTGTTTGGAAAAATGACAATCAACAATCTATTGAAAAAAATTTAAGATCCAAAAAGCCATCTACTTATGAGATTTCAACATCAGAGATTTTAGAAGAATGTCGTAAGCAATTTATTAAATATTTTTGGAGCCATCAAATTGTTAATGAGATAAAAAAACAATTTCCCTCTTTGTCAATGGAAGATGTAGAAGGTATACTGTATCAATATCGAAATAGGGAGAAAAAATAACATGGTTGTTAAATGTTTATTGTGCAAAAAAGAAGTGGATGAAACAGATTTTTTTCTAATATTAGACCCTATATTTTATGTGGTTAGTGAAGATTTATCTTTTTGTCTAGATGAAGATGGTGTACATTTTGATCATCTTTTGCCGATACATATAGATTGCATAATGAAAGATGAGAATGACATTATTCATTACAAAGATATCAATAAGTTAAAACAAATACTTTATAAGATGGTTTCTTACAAAAGTGTTGGTTTATTAAACATACATTGAGGATAAATAATATGTTAACTGAAGAAAATTTTATTAACAACGGTAAACAAATAACAATTTTTTTTGAAGATTTTTTTGATTCTTTATTACAAAAAAATCTTAGAGTAATTAATATTTTAAATGATATTAAAAATGATTTATCTTCCTATGAAAAAATGACTGGAAATGAATATTTTAATAAAAAAGATATAGATTTAGCAATTAATAATATTATATCTGTTAAAGAAAACATGTACGCTTTATTTGCTTATCACTGTTATGTAGAAACATTAGAAAATACTAATGAGGTTGAAGATAAACAATGAAAATACCAATTGCTGACAAGATAGTAGAAAAAAATAATGAGTAAAAAGATTTTATATAGAACTTTAATACATTATTTTGGTATAAGCTATGTAAATACCAGAGATAAAGATAATTTAATTGACCACATTGTCAATAATGTAAAGAATTTGAACAACATATACATTTTAAAATGTGAAATATTGTATCATTATTGTGATTACTATAAAGGAAAAAATGTGAATTGTATTTTTGAATCTGTTGATAACATCGTGAAACTTTATATTGAACATATGGGTTATCTTGATGATCATATTAATAATAATGGTGAAATTTATGATGAAAATACCTAAAAAATGTTATATTTTCAAAAGGGATTTCGATGAAGAAAAATTATTAATTAAATTGGATTAAAAATGATTATATTTGGAATATTTAGTTTTTTGTTTATGGTTTTAATTACTACTTTTATAGTAAAAGTATTTACTTACAAACATGAGGTAGAAGATTTTCAATGTAGATTACAGATTGCCTCAATCAGATTAACTTTCTTAAAAGGGAAAAGTAAATTTTTATCAATAGAAGAATATAAAAAAGAATACGATAAAATAGTGGAGTATGTGTGTGAAAATACCTAATAAATGCTTTTTTTGTCATTGTTCACTAGAAAATGAAATTATAAATAACAGGATGATTTATCTGGATAAAGGTGTAATAGTATATTGTCAAGATTGTTACATGCATGAATGGGATGAAACAATAATAAACGCTATATGTGATGGTTGTAAAAAAAAAATTAATTATCGTTTTAAAGAAGAATATATCATTCATTCTATAAATTGGGACATCACTCCTAATCCTAATGTGGCAAGAAAAAGAAAATCCTATTGCGACAAATGTTATAAAGACATGTTTGTTGAAGATAAGATTCCAAAGATTGATTGGATTGTATTATTCAGTTGTATTGAAGAATATTTGACCATATACAAAGACCATGAATGGTATAGAGATAGAACTGGTTTCGAAATGTTTCATTATTTGATGTCGACTAAAAGGAAAATACCATTAGATAGGAAAAGTTTAAGTTGTTATTTATCAAGTTTGTTTAGCGGTATGTTTGATCAATCTATTGATCGGCATTGTAAATGGATTGCAATTAATCATATTGTTAACAATTATTTTATAAAAATGGATAAAAATAAATGAATTTTTTATTAATCTTCATGTCTGTGTTTGTAATTATTTGTTTTATTGTAAACATTACTGTTTTCTTTTATGTAAAAGAAAAGATAAGAGAGCAATATGTAATCATCGATTATATGCGTCAAGAAATAAACAAAATTAGACAAGATGTTCCATATTTTTTAAATAAAAAGGATTATAATAATGACTGATCAAATTGGTTATAAAGAATTTATGATTAATAGTGAAATAATTTCTAATTATTATGATGAAATTAAAGAAAAATTACAAATTATTGACAATTTTATTAAAAAATTAATTGATATTGCAGATAAATATGACTCAAATATTGAAGATAATGATCTAGATATTAAATTTAGTTCTATGTTTGATGAATGTATAAATATTCAGCTGCAATTTAAATATGATTTGTTAGTCGATTTTTCTTATTTTGGTTATAAAAGAGCATTAGAAATTAAAAAAATAAGTGCAGAATTAAAAAAACCATTTGATATAGAATATAAAAAAATGAAAGAAAAATCAAAGGAAAGAGATAAATCATGAACTGCTCACTATGTAAACAAGAGATACCCAGGAACACCATATTCCATGGCTACTATGGCGGTGTGAGTATGGTGTGTCATGTGTATTGTGATCGGTGTTTTACGATGTTGAGGGATATGAAATGAAAGTTGACAGACAATACAATAATGAAGAATTATTAATAATAAATACTTTTAAGAATAAAATATTATCTAAAGAAGAGTTATAGACTTATAGACTTATATTAGATATTTATACTTTTAGGTTTATATATTTAATAAGCAGTAATTTAACTAATGAAAAAATATACAATGAGTTGATTGAGCATTTATCTTATGAAAGTTTTCCAAGGACTATTGAGTATGCTGTTTTTTTCTTGGAAACTAAAATTAATATGAATTATTGAATAAATTATGAACAAAAGAATGATACTAAGAAAAGTTATTGAGAAATTATCTCTTTATTATGTTGAT
>CAYLSF010000003.1:0-34652 GCA_964385675.1 uncultured Saprospiraceae bacterium | reverse complement strand
TTTAATTTAAATCATTTTTTTACATGATGATGATAGAAACCTTTTTCTACTTATCCATTTATTATTTTCTGCACAATACTCGGATGTTCTTCAAAAAATCTAGAATATCGCTCTCTACTGGCAATAAAAACGATTTTTTTACCAAAATAGCCAGGTTCTTTTAAGCGAATTTTTACGGTCTTAAATAAACCATAATCCAACTCTTTCCAAGATTCTATGTTGGAAAATGGATACTTATATACTTTTATATAATTTGTAACATACACAAACTCCTCATCTATTTCCACACGCTTTATCGTCATTACGGTGAGATATAATAATACTACACCGACTATAAGAAAGCCCATGTATATCCATTTAAATTTTTCTGGGGCAAAACCTAACACATATATTTCATCATTGAGCCAAAATGCGACAAACAAAGTACCAAAAAAGATTATCCATATTGTCGGTAAAAAGTATTTAAGAAATACAGTAGTTGATGACGAAATATTTTGCATTCTTTATTAATTATAAGTTAGGAATTACGAATTGTATTTTTCTAGCATTCGTAATTCGTAATTCCTAATTCCTAATTCCTAATTCCTAATTAATTTATTCTACGCTAAACCAGACATTACATCCTTCTGAACAGTTTCTACAGATGTCGATTTGGCTACGTCCTTTGAGTATAGAAATTCTAAAATTTCGATAGGCTTCATTATGCCAAATTTCTTTGAAGGACTTTTGGTGTAAGTTACCCATTTTATATTTAGCATCCTTATCAAAACAGCACGGAACTACGATTCCATTCCATGTAATCACACTATCATGCCATAGTTTCCAACATTGATTTAGCATCTGATTCTTAATGACATACGTTCCATCCGATTTTTTAGCATATCGAGAATATTCTTCTAGTGTTGGAATGAGTTCATTACCATTTTTGTAATCATAAATCTGTGCAGATTTCAACACAACCTCATCTACACCTAATTCTTCACCCAATTTCTTAATATCATCAATTTGATGTTCATTGGGTTTGACGACTAAAAACTGAATGAGAATATATGGCGTTTTAGATTTCATTTTTTTACGCCATTCTAACATATTTTTTGTCCCTTCTATCACTTTATCTAAACTTCCTGCGATTCGATAATTTTCATAAACTTCCTGTGTAGTTCCATCTATCGAAATGATGAGACGAGATAAACCAGATTCAATTGTACGTTTACAATTTTTATCGGTGAAAAAATGTCCGTTGGTAGAAGTAATGGTATAAATGCCCTTATTGTTCGCATATTCTACCATATCTAGGAATTTATGGTTGATGTAAGGCTCACCTTGATAGTAAAACATCAAATACACCAATTCCTTATATAATTCATCAATGGTTTTTCTAAAAAAGTCTTCTTTCAAATTTCCTGTCGCTCGTGTAAAAGAACGCAATCCACTCGGACATTCTGGACATCGAAGATTACAAGCTGTAGTCGGTTCAATGGTTACCGTCATCGGTAATCCCCATTGTACGGGTTTCCCTGTCCATTTTGCAATATAAAAAGATGTATAAAGCTGTGCCATATTCCAAACTCGCCTAAAGGTCAATTTGGAAAAGAGGTTGAGAATATCGTTAAGTTTTGTCATCAAATCCTGTTGTCAGTTATCAAATAACATACTATTTATTTCGGATTTCGGAACGAATTTTACCGAAATCCGAAATGTATCATAGTATGATCAAATGTCTAGTAAGACAGGACATAAATAAAAGACCGTTTTTGACCCTAAAAACAAGGTTTTAACCCTTGAAAAAAGGTAGGCTAATTTAGTCTAGTTGTACTAGTCGATTGCAAAATTACAAATAACAAATAACTGACAACCGATAACTAAGCCTAATTATCCCGAATAAAATCCACTATTATTTGTCCTAATTCTTTGCCCTTATCTTCTTGAATAAAGTGTCCACCACCTTTCACGGTTGTGTGTTTCTGCCCTTTTGTGCCAGGTACTAATTTTTGAAACACTCTATCACCCCCTCTTGTAATCGGATCACTATCCCCAAACGCTGTCAAGAATGGCTTTTCCCATTGTTTCAACACTTCCCATGCTTTTAAGTTGGCAGGAACAGCAGGATTATCTGGTGTAGTTGGCACTAAAGCAGGAAAGATACGAGCAGCCGCTTTATAACTATCGTCAGGGTAGGGGGCATTATACGCAGCAATTTCTGCTTCGGATAAGTTACTGGCACTTCCTCCATTCACAATTTTACCAACATTCAATACAGGTACTTTCTGAGAGTAAGCTTGCCATTTTAAGAATGCTTCGCTTGCAGGACGATCACCAATTGGTAAAAAGGTATTGGAAACCACTACTCTTTTAAACCGTTCTGGGTTTTCAGCTACCAAGCGTAAACCAATTAATCCGCCCCAATCTTGACAGAATAAAGTGATGTTTTTTAAATCAATTCCTTTTAAAAAACCAGTCATCCAATCCACGTACTTTTGGTAAGAATAATCGGAAGTATTCGGTAATTTATCAGACTTACCAAAACCAATTAAATCAGGTGCGATGGCTCTATATCCTGCTGCTGTTACAACAGGAATCATTTTACGATACAAGAAAGACCATGAAGGTTCTCCGTGTAGCATGAGGACTACTTCTTCATCCTGATGACTATCAGGATCGCCTCCCTCATCTACATAATGAATACGTAAGCCATCAACTTCTATATAATTAGGTTGAAATGGATAGTCTGGAATATTGTCAAAACAACTATCAGGTGTGCGTAAAACGGTCATAGAATTGAATTTTGATTTTTAGTAATGAACTAAAGATAGATAATGACCATAAATACTATATGTCACCTTTAGCTTTTCTGTTACTTTCTTAGCGTAGTTTTATCTATTGCCCGATAATACTCGGTTTAAATTCCCTTTCTCTACTGAAAGCAGATATAATACATAAGGAGCAAAAACCATAATCCCAATAATCATAGCTACAATGGCAATTAAAATAGAAGAACCTGTAAATTCATTCCTCCACATTATCCATATACCTGATAACAGTAAATAACAAGTAAAATCTAGATTAAACTGTCCACTCCAATTTAAAGAGAAAATGTCGTTTAAAAAGATATTAAATAAGTCCCAACCCTCGTGTTGTATAGCGTAATAGGTGTAAATGACTAATGCTAATGTTTGAACGATAAGTAAACTTCTCAAAATGATTTGTTGATTATTCATAATTGATACCTTTTAGTAAATAATGAGTCATGAATAAATATAATTATTTATGAACCGTTACTTATGATAAATTTAGGACAAGTATAGTTCAATTCAACATTAGATTTTAGACGCTACCGTCTAAGACTGTACATCCGAAGTTGCTTTTGTTTGAAAGGCTTTAATTAAGGTGCGAAGTTGTGTGATGTAATTATTTAGCCAAATTTCATTGAGGGTTTCATCCGTGATTTGAAGATAAAAATTTTCAAGGGTTAGCTGAAATACCAATTCTGCTAAATAGATTTGTTGTTGTAATCCTAGCATTTCCGCCCATATTCCTTTTATAGCTGGTACTGTAATTTGATTTGTTTTCAAAAAACAAGTTTCAAAATCAGAATTATTCCTGTGAATACGCAATTGACGACTAAATAATAAATCAATTTTATGGTCTATTAATACATCTACCAATTCCTTTTGAGAAGAACAGTTCATTTCTTTCTCTGCCATCTGATGAGCTTGTTGGAGATGATACTCTAGTAAAACCTCCATGAACAAATTCATATCTGCAAAGTGATGGTAAAAAGAAGACTTATTCTTACCAATTCGCTTGGATAGTCGTTCTACTTTTAGTCCTGCTCGTCCCTCATAAGCAAATATTCTATATCCTTCTTCAATCCAGGGTTGTGTAATGGCTGTTTTCATTGATATATTACTTTCTTTAAATTACACTTAAGAATAGGTTAAAATTAATAAGATTTTACCTTGTTTTCAGATTAGAACACATTGAAATCAAGTACATTTAATCATTATTTGAATATAAAAAAACGATAAATGAAATCCTATTTTTCTTTGTCACTAACCATTCTTGCTTTTTAATCTATCACAAGCAGTACACAATCTAAACTAATGAAATTATGGCTATTCTGTGCTGTCAGATAATGAGAAACGATTTGAATTTTTCAATAGTGACTTAGTGGCAGGATTCATGGCCATAAAAAAAATGACGATTTAATCTTGTAAATCCTGCCAAAATTACACCATTTTTGCACCAAAATAATATACCATGCAGACAATACCAGAATTGATTAATTTATTGACGCTGGATAAGATAGATGACCATACCTTTCAAGGAGGAAATTATAAAACGCCTTGGAAACGGGTATTTGGAGGGCAAGTATTAGCACAATCCTTACATGCAGCTTATCAGACCGTTCCAGAAGATAGATTAGCACATTCGATGCATGGTTATTTTATTTTAGCAGGAGATATTGAAGAACCAATTCGCTACGAGGTAGATTTGATCCGAGATGGTCGAAGTTTTACGACTCGTAGGGTAGTAGCGATACAAAAAGGCCGAGCAATTTTTAACATGTCTGCCTCCTTTCAACTGAAACAACCAGGATTTGATCATCAAATTAGTATGCCGAATGTACTACCTCCAGAGGTATTGTTATCAGATGAAGACCAAGTCAAATACATCAAAAAACATTATCCAAAAGAAGGAAAAGAACTTCGAGATCCACTTCCTAAAGCCATTGAATTTCGTCCAGTTGAAAATATTTATCAAAACGTCAATGAAGCTCGTCAACCTTATCGTCATGTTTGGATGAAGGCAAAATCAGCTACTGAAGTAAGCCTACCAATGCAGCATCAATTGTTAGCGTATGCTTCTGATTATAACTTATTAGGAACGGCTATTATGCCACATCGAGGTAAATTCAAATATGGTCAAGTCTTTTTTGCGAGTCTGGATCATGCCCTTTGGTTTCATCGTGATTTTAGAATGGATGATTGGTTATTATACGCCTTAAATAGTCCAAGTGCTTCAAATGCAAGAGGATTTGCAAGAGGAAATATTTTTGATCAGTCGGGTACTTTAGTAGCTTCTGTGGCACAAGAGGGCTTGATGCGAGAATGGCGTAAGTAAAGGAATATGTGAGTATATGCTGTTTTTTCAAATAGAAATTATGTATTTTTATTTGGAAAAAACTGAAGCTAACCATTATGATAAAAATATCTTACGGCGAGAGTAACTTTGAGAAGTTAGTGACAACGGGGAGTTTGTATGTGGATAGGACAAATTACATAGAAGTGTTAGAAAATTTTCACGCTAGCTATGTTGTTTTTTTGCGTCCTCGTCGCTTTGGTAAGAGTTTGTTTATCTCTGTATTAGAATACTACTATGACCTTCAGCACAAAGATAAGTTTGAACAATTATTCGGGCAATACTATATTGGTCAAACCCCAACGCCTAAAGCGAATCAGTACCTAGTTTTACGATTTGATTTTTCACAAATTGACACCTCTTCTTTTGAAAATACTTTTCAAGGGTTTTTAAAAAATACTAAATTCGGAGTTATTCAATTTTATCAAAAATACCCACAATTTTTTGATAAGAGTGATATAGAAAGAATTAGAAACTATCAACATCCTACCGCAGTAATACAAGATGTTATAAGTACGCAAAGCAAAGTCGATAATTATAAAATTTACCTCCTTATAGACGAATATGATCATTTTGCCAATGAAATATTAGCCTTTCGATTTAAAGACTTTAGCAAAATGGTAGGACAAAATGGTTTTGTCCGAAAGTTTTATGAAGCAATTAAAGTTGGTACGGGGGTTGGTGTAATTGATAAGTTATTCATCACAGGGGTTTCGCCATTAACGCTTGATAGCTTTACAAGTGGTTTTAATATTTCTAGAAATATTACACTGAACCGAGTTTTTAATAGCATGATGGGATTTACAGGAGCGGAGGTAATTCAAATTTTAAAAGATATTAATATTTCATCCGAAAATATTCCTGATACCATTAGTTTGTTAAAAAAATGGTACGATGGGTATAGATTTTCAAAAGAAACAACGGAGTTATTATATAACTCTGATATGATTTTATATTTTGCTACACAATACCTGCAAGATGGAAAAATACCAGAAATCTTGCTTGATCCTAATATTGCTACCGACTACAATAAAGTGCGAAGTATTTTTAAGGTTAAAAATAAGGAAAAAGAACATCTGAAATATTTAGATGAATTGTTGGAAAAGGGAGAAGTACTATCTCCTCTAGTTCAGCAATTTCAGTTAGAGAAAACCTTTTTGAAAAAAGACTTCATCAGTTTACTCTACTACATGGGAATCCTTACCATTAGTCGAAGTTATTTCATGCAGTATTATTTCCGAATGCCCAATTATGTAATTCAAGAATTATACTATCAATACTTCCATCAAATTTTGTTGGAAAAAGCTAAAATGGAGGAGGTCTCTATTGACCTACAAGAGAAACTACTCGCCTTAGCCCTCGACAATAATATGCAGCCTTTGGTGGAATACACGCAGTCTTTACTCACCGAATTATCAAATAGAGATAAAGTAAATTTTAGTGAGAAATATGTCAAAATCATATTCACCTCCGTCTTTTTCAATGTTGGTATTTATAATATTCACAACGAGCTAGAAGTCAAAAAATCTAGTACAGAGAAAGGATATGTAGATATTTTACTCGCCACTCGTCCACCCTTTCCGACCAAATATCAAGTCGTTATTGAGTTGAAATATTTGAAAAAGGAAGCGGCTAAGCAAGCAAATGTCGTCAAAAAACAAGCGGTAAATCAGCTTAAAGCCTATTTAAAACATGATGACTATCTCCAAAATCTAAAAGATTTAAAGGCGTACGTTGTAATGTTTGTGGGTAATGAAGGGCAATTTGTAGAGGTAAAGGTTTAAAATAAAAATCCTTGTATCTTTACATTATGATTAACATTCCACCCACATATCAGAATCAATTAGTAACTTATCAATTCATCGACTTATTTGCGGGGATAGGTGGTTTTCATTCTGCGTTAAGTTCTTTTGGAGCAAAATGTGTGATGGCATCAGAGTGGGATAAATATGCAGCGGCAACTTATTTGGAAAATTTTGAAATTTTACCTGAAGGGGATATAACTCAAATTAACGAAAAGGCTATTCCCTCTCATGATATTTTGTGCGGAGGTTTTCCATGCCAAGCCTTTTCAATTTCTGGCAAGCAAAAGGGGTTTGAAGATACACGAGGAACATTATTTTTTGATATTGCTCGTATTATTAATGAGCATAAGCCCTCCATTCTGTTATTAGAAAATGTAAAGAATTTAGTTCGACATGACAAGGGCAAGACCCTAAAAACAATTTTACAAACATTAGATCAACTTGATTATACTGTTTTTTGTAAGGTGCTGAATGCAAGTCATTATGGTTTACCTCAAAATAGGGAGCGAATTTATTTTGTAGGCTTTCATAAGAGACTAGGGGGTCAGCAATTTCAATTTCCTAAAGCAATAAATAAGAAAACTTGTTTATTGGATATTATTGAACCAAAAGCAGATGCAAAAATTATTGATCGTCCTGATATTAATATTTATAAAACATTTCAGCCTCAAAAAACCATTTTTGGCGAAGTCGCATTACCTAATAAACCAGTTCAAATTGGCATTGTAAACAAAGGCGGACAAGGAGAACGTATTTATCATCCCTATGGTCATGACATAACACTATCGGCTTATGGCGGTGGAGTTGGTTCAAAAACTGGCTTATATTTAATTGATAATAAAATACGAAAATTATCCCCCCGAGAATGTGCTAGAGTTCAAGGATTTCCAGAGACTTTTAAAATTCATTCTTCTCAAACACAAGCTTATAAACAATTTGGGAATAGTGTAGCGATCAATGTTTTACAGTATATTTTAATAGAAGTTATTAATACGCTTACCCAAAGGCAACTAGAAAGATTTCATTATCCAAACAGGTTAATTCCGATAACTATCGGGGCTGTTAATCCTATCCAATGAATCAAAAATTCCTAAATATAACACTAGGGTTTACCATTCTACTTTTTCTATACAGCCTTTGGTATAGAGTTGTAGATGTAGATGACGCTTGGTTGGCAGAACATGCCTATTGGCTTTCAGAGTTAGGATATGTGAAGTCGGAATTGATGCGAGGTATCACGCAACAAGAAGTGAGAGTCTTGTTACATCATAAGCTATTGATTGGATTAGGGGCATTATCCATTGAGGTATTTGGCTTATCTGTTTATGTGCTAAAAAGTATAACCTTACTCTGTTTTGGTGGTTTCTTGTGGTTATTCTACCGATTTATGGTTGTTGAGAAGGAGTATTTTAATAAACTAGATTTTGGTTTTGCAGTATTGATTTTATTATCGCATCATTTAGTCTTTAAATATGCTTTTGTCTATCGCCCTGAGGTGATGATGTTATTGTGGGGATTTATAAGTTTTATATTTTTAAACAGGACTTATGATAATCCTTCTTTTAAAAATACAGGACTGAGTGGCTTATTTGCTGCGTTTTGTTTGCTCACGCATTTAAATGGAATTGCATTTTTAGGAGCGGGATTTTTATGTTTGGCATTAGAGAGACAATGGAAATCCACTATTTATTTTGGTTTAATCGGTGGATTAACCTGCCTATTTTACTTCTGGGATTTTACCCATGAATATAATCTTGCGTTTTGGTTTGACCAACTCAATAATAACCCTTATCATAAAACGCCTTTTGGAACACAACTTTTAATTAACCTATTCACAGAACAATCCCGATTTTTTCATAGCCCAATTGAGTTTGCTTTGTCTGTTTTGCTCATTACAGGATTTATGATCAGTTATCCTATTTTAAAAAGAGAACAAGCTCGATTACTGAGATATACAGGATTATTGATATTTTTCATTGCTTTAATTTCTTTATATAAGACCACCAAATATATGATTCCTTACCTACCCTATTTGGTGACAATGATTGTATTGGCTTGGAAGCATTTATTCTCATCAGATTTTCAGCCTCCTAAGCGATTACAACGATTCTCTACTCTTCAAATTCGGCAATTCTTTTGGTTGTTAATTATCCTTTATTTAGGAATTCAACACTTTTTTAATTTTAGGTTAATTGGTAAAAATGGAGATATTTCGCACAATGCAAACCTTAGAGAAACCTTTGTACAAACTCCAATACCAAAAACCAAAGTCATTGCTCCAATGGATTTTATTTTCAATGAAATTGAGTTATTTGAACGAATCCAAAGTGAACTCAGCTTTTCAGAGCTTCAAAAAGCTAATCCCAATTTAAAAGGAGCAGTGTTCTTACAGCAGGCTTACGAGCAAGATATTGATTATATCTTTTTGTCTAAAGACTTTCAAGAAACCTTAGGCGTTAAAAATTACGACAATCCAATTTTTAAAGATTATTATCAGCATGGAGGTTACGGATTAAAAGGAATTATGGTACTAGAAAATATTAAAATATCAAATTCCAAACTCCAAGTACCAAAAACCAATAACTGATAACCGATAACAATTCCTACCTTTACAGCATGAAGCTTTCTGTAATTATTGTCAACTACAATGTTCGATACTTTCTAGAGCAAGCCCTCTATGCCGTGCGAAAAGCAATGCAAAATGTGGAGGGAGAGGTATTTGTGGTAGATAATAATTCAGTGGATGATTCGGTACAGATGGTTCAAGATAAATTTCCAGAAGTACAACTGATTGCCAATAAAGATAACCCTGGCTTTTCCATTGCAAACAATCAAGCTATTCGGATTTCAAAAGGAGAATACGTCCTATTATTAAATCCCGATACGGTTGTAGAAGAAGATACCTTTGAAAAAGTGGTAGCGTTTATGGATGCGACACCTGATGCTGGTGGATTAGGCGTGAAAATGATAGATGGTTCAGGGGCATTTTTACCAGAATCTAAACGGGGCTTTCCAACGCCTTTTGTTGCTTTTTGTAAGACGGTTGGTTTATCTCGGATTTTTCCAAACTCCAAGCGATTTAATCAATATCATCTAGGATATTTAGATAAAGATGAAACGCATAAAGTAGAAGTATTAGCAGGGGCATTTATGCTATTGCGGAAGTCCGCATTGGATAAAATTGGTTTATTGGATGAGACCTTTTTTATGTATGGTGAGGATATTGATTTATCCTATCGAATTATTCAAGGCGGCTATCAAAATTATTACTTTGCGGATACCACTATCATCCATTACAAAGGAGAAAGTACCAAAAAGGGAAGTTTAAATTATGTCAAAGCATTTTATAATGCGATGATCATTTTTGCAAAAAAGCATTTTAAAGGCGAACAAGCTCGTTTGTATGTTTTTATGCTACAATTGGCGATTTACTTTAAAGCGAGTTTAACGGTTATCACCAATTTTTTGAAAAAGGCATATTTACCATTATTAGATGCTTTACTCATATTTATAGGTATTTTCCTACTAAAAGACTTTTGGGCAATTTATTTCCATGATGATCCACAGATGTACCCTGATTATTTTATTCATTTTAATATTCCTTTATATATCGGTATTTGGTTGACTTCCATTTATTTTAGTGGGGGATACGATAAACCCGTTCATTTAGTCAAATTGATTCGAGGCGTTTTTGTAGGAACGGTTTTATTAGCAGCCGTTTATGGTTTTTTACCCTTAGAATATCGAACTTCAAGGGTACTAATTTTATTAGGTGCGTTATGGACAGGCGTTGCGACGGTGGGGATTCGCTCTTTATTGCATTTTATACGGTTTAGAACATTCAAATTATCCTCTTCCAATCTTAAAAACTTTATCATCGTTGGAAATCCTAAGGAAAGTGAGCGGGTGTTAAATCTAATTCGAGCAGCAGAGGTATATCATAATTTTATTGGAACGGTATCACCTACTACTACTACAGATCAAAAAACCTTTTTAGGCAATTTATACCAATTAGATGAAATCGTTCATATTTATAAAATTGATGAAATTATTTTCTGTTCACAAGATGTAACCGCTCAATACATTATGCAATGGATGACTAAATTAGGAGCATCCATAGAATATAAAATTGTTCCAGAAGATAGTTTGAGTATTATCGGAAGTCGCTCTAAAAACACACCAGGAGAGTTATATACCATTGATATTCAATTTAATATTGTACAAACCATGCATCGACGCAATAAAAGAGTGTTGGATGTATTTGTAAGTTTAATCAGTTTACTTTTTCTTCCTGTTCTTATATGGCTCATTCAAAAAAAGTGGGGATTTATTAAAAATATCTTTAATGTCCTTTTCGGAAAAAAAACATGGGTAGGTTATCATAAAACCAATTCGCAATTCGCTAATCTCCCCAAAATACGAGCGAATGTACTAACCCCTATTCATCATTTAAATATTCAAAACATATCACCTGAAACCATTCAACGATTGAATTTACTTTATGCTAAGGATTATTCAATTTATCATGATGTAGAGATTATTTGGAAGGGGAGGAGGTATTTGGGAAGTTAACAAAATAGACTCTTTGGCAATTTTTGTAATAACTATTTGTGTAATTCATTTTTAAGTCACGAATGCACGAATTTTGAACGAATCAATACTAATAAAATATTTATTCGTGCATTCGTGACGAAAGTTGTCAAAGAGTTACAAAACAAAAGCAAGTGAGAACTTTTTTGATCATTCTAATAACGGTAACAAGTTTCGTAGGTCATTCTCAAAGTAAAATAAAGATAGATAGCACTGAATTGAATTATACAAAACGGAATGTTTTAGTTCACTATAGCTATGACTCTGGTGATATAGTCTATAAAGGCTATTTGGATAGTTCTGGAGATATGTGGTTTACGACCTCTCAAGAAGGCGTTTATAAATTTGATGGTGAATCATTCATAAACTACACCATAGATAATGGATTGTGTGGTAATGAAGTATCAAGCATTATTGAAGATAGAGATGGATTTTTTTGGTTCGGAACTGAAAATGGTTTGTGTAAATTCGATGGTAAAAACTTTGAGACCATTTCCATTCCAAAATATCCTAAAAAGAGTAAATGGTTGGATAGATACTATCCAATGATAAATCCCAAAGCTGTTACCCATATTTTACAAGATAAAAGTGGAGATTTTTGGATTGGTTCTAACTGTGCAGGGCTTTATAGGTATGATGGGAATAAATTTGAATCTTATCTACAAGAAGAAGGGAATCTAATGCCAGATAGTATGTACCATAATAATATTTCTGCTATTGTAGAGGATAAAAAAGGGGATATATGGATTGGATCATTTTCGCATGGAGGAATAAATCAATATGACGGTTCCACCTTTATTCAGCATGCTTTACCTGATGGAGTTGGAGATGGCATGATTTCATCCATCTATATTGATAGCAAAGAGAAAATATGGGTAGGGACAAGAAATGGTGGAATTTATCAGTATGATGGTAAATCATTCGTCAATTTCCAAGCCTCTGAAACGAAGGAAAAAATTGCTATGGCAAGGTTTTTTGAAGATAGTAACGGTACATTATGGATGTCTAGTTATGCAAGAAAAGGAGTCTATCAATTTGATGGTGAAAATTTCAGACCCTTTGAAGTAAATAATAGTGATAAACTGATTGATATAATGTGTATAGCAGAGGATAAGAAAGGAAATATTTGGTTTGGAGGGCGATATGGACTTTTATGGAGATATGATGGCGTTCAATTAAAAGATTTTACAAACCTAAAAAGGCTCAAAAAATAAAGCCACAGATTTTCACAAATCGATGGATTAGATAGAAGGCTTCCATATAATCCGTTGTTCATGTCAATTTAAAGGACGGCAAGATTGAATCATGATGATTGTAAAAGTGAGTTATTTTTCTTAGTTTTATATAAATCGTAAATTCAAAAAAATGGGGTATAGTAAATATAAGACATTAAAACAAGTCGTTAAAAAATTTGGTTTGAGTACACAAAAAGCTAATTTTTTTGTGGACATTGAACCAATTAAACCGTCTGCATGGTTGGTAGAATCCTTAGAACTAGCAGAACTAACTCCTCTTTCCAATGAAAAAGTTAAATCAGAACGTGTAATCTCTCCAATCTTAACGGAAGTGCATCGAATTTATAAAGATAAATTAGCTTTTTTTTCAGGAGAAGAGTTAAATGTAGAACCAGAAAATGACTTAAATGGTCCATGTGATTTCTTCTTTTCTGCTAAACCTAATACATATTTACTAGAAGCTCCGATAGTAAGTTTAACAGAAGCAAAAGATGAAGATTTAGATTATGGTATTGCACAATGTACAGCACAAATGATAGGTGCTTATAAGTATAATCAACAAGAAGGAGAAGAAATAAAAGTAATCTGGGGATGTGCAACTACTGCTGATGTATGGAAATTTATTAAGTTGGAAGGAAATATAATCTACATTGATACAAAAACTTACTATCTAAATAGTATTGATATATTACTCGGTGTTTTTAAAAAAGTATTGGATGATATTTAAAAATTTTAATTGGCTTTAATAATCAACGGGTGATTTTAAATCACCCGTTGATTTAACAATTCTAATTCACGACATCTTCAATATTCAAATTATCGCCAAAAACATCTTCAATCGTTAATTCTTTGACCTCTCCAATGGTTTTCAGGTAATTCATATCTAAACGAGATTTATCACCTAACACCAAATAATCGAACTTACGATTTTTTACATTCTTTTCTTGGAAAGCCGCTAACTCTGCGGGTGTAACTCCTTTCATTTTAGCATAAATATCTTTACGAATATCGTAATCTAACCCTCTACGCTTCGCCGTACGAGATGACCAATATACTCTTGATTTTGTGATAGGCTCACTTTCTATTTTCTTCAATAAAGAATTACGAGCATTATTGATTTTATCATCAGATACAGGCATATCTCTTACAATTTCTTCTAAAGCAGTTACAGCATCTTTCAATTTATCTGCTTGTGTTCCTACATACGCTTGTAAGTAGTGTGCTTGATCCTTACGTCCTGGAGTGCTATAATAGGCATACGTAGAATACGCCAAAGCTTTTGCTTCTCTGATTTCTTGGAATACAATAGAAGATAGACCAAATCCAAAGTAGTTGTTATACAACTCTGCCATCACTTGTTCTTCCTTATTGTAATTCTCTGTTCCTTTAGACATCATTAATACCTCTGCCTGAACAATAGGGAAATCTAAGAAGTAAACACGATTATTTTCTTGTGCTAATTCTTCATAGATTTTCTCTTCTGGTGTTGGTTTTAATTCTGCTGGTACGGTATGGTATTCATTTAACACACTCGCTACATCACTTGGTGATTTTTGACCATAGTAGAAAATACGATGCTCATAGCTACACATATTTTTAACCAAATCCACTAATTCTTGTCCTTTTAATCGACGTAATTCAGGAGCAGTTAAAATATCCGTAAATGGAGATAATTGTCCATGTTTAGCGTAGTTAAACATTCCTCTACGCAAAATGGTAAACTTATCAGACTTATTATCTTCTCTTGACTTAATGGTCTTTTCTACCATTTTCTTTAAGGCTTCTTCATCAGGCTTAGCATTAGCTAAAATATGCTCAAATAACTTCACGCCTTCTTCAAAAGATTCATCCAAACCACTTAATGTTACATAAGATTCTTTGTCACCTGCAAATACGCTAAAGCTCAATCCTAACTTAAAGAATTCTTCTTTTAACTCCTCTGCTGTATATTTATCTGTTCCTAAGAATTTCAAATACTCAACGGCTAAAGGCAAGATTTTATCGTGACTTTTTCCAACATCTAAAATATAGTTCATAGAAAATGTTGGATTTACTTTATTTTCAATATAATCCAACTCTACTCCACTTGATAATTTTTCAGTTTTAATTCCTTTCTCGTAATCTGCAAAAGTAGGCTCAATAGATTGAGATTCTAACTTTGAAAATTCATCAAAAAATTCAGATTTATTCTCACGATTTACCGTTAATGGTGTAATTGTAGGTTTATCTACTTTATAAACATCTGTATCTTCTCCTTTACGCTTATATACGATTACATAATTGTTATCCTTGAATTTCTCATTCGCAAATTTCACAATATCTTCTTTCGTATATTTTGACATCTTATCGTAACGATTTACAATGTCTTCCCAATTTACCTCTTTGATGAAAGCATCTAACATTACAAATGCACGACCTTGATTTGACTCAATACCTCTTAACGCTTGTAATTTTTTATTCTTAATTACTGCCGGAATTAACCACTCTTCAAATTCTCCCTTTTTAACTTTATCCAATTCAGCTAATAACAAGTCTTTTAATTCTTCTAATGTCTGTCCTTGTGTAGGTACAGCATATAGGCCAAAAGTAGAATAATCAATATAGTTCCAAGCCCAAGCATCTGCATTTTTAGCGGCTTGTGCTTGATTGATATTCAAGTCAATTAACCCCGCTTGACCATTATATAATACGCCTGTTACCAATTCCATCAATAAAGGGTCTTCTGTTTTTACCCCACCTACTTTCCAAGCCATATCCACATACGCCTGCTCTTTTCCAATCACCTCTTTCACAACAGGCTCAGTTAAATCAGCTTGTTCTGTATAAGTAAACTCTGGAACATCTTTACGCTCATAATCCCCGAAATTTTCTTCTGCCCATTTAATAACTTGATCTGGGTCAAAATCTCCAGCAATAATGATTGCCATGTTGTTCGGTACATAATATTTGTTGAAATAATCCAAGATTTCTACGTGAGAAGGATTTTTCAAATGCTCTCCTGTACCAATTGTCGTTTGTGTACCATAAGGATGTGTAGGGAATAATCCTTCACTTAATGCACGGTTTCCTTTTTGTACATCTCTATCCTGACTTATGTTAAACTCCTCATATACCGCTTCTAATTCTGTATGGAATAGACGCAATACACACATTTTAAAACGCTCAGATTCCAACTTCATCCATTTTTCAATTTCATTAGTTGGAATGTCATTGATATACACGGTTCTTTCTTGAGATGTAAAGGCGTTTGTACCTTTTGCCCCCATAGAAGTCATCATGTCATCGTACTCGTTAAAGGAAACATACTGAGCAGCTTCCTGTGATACTTTATCAATTTCTTGGTAGATTTTCTTACGCTCCGCTTCATCTTTAGTATTGCGGTGTTGTTCGTATAGGTCGGAGATTTTTTGCAGTAAAGGCTCTTCTTTTTCCCAATCCAAAGAAGCAATTTTGCTTGTACCTTTGAACAACATGTGTTCTAAGTAGTGTGCTAACCCAGTAGCATTTGCGGGATCGTATTTAGAACCTGCACGAGTTGCAATCATGGTTTGCACTCTAGGTACATCTTTATTCACACTTAGGTAAAGCTTCATACCATTATCCATAGTGTGGATAATAGCATTCAATGGGTCACTACTAGATTGTGCAGCTTGCTGGCAACTGACTAAGGCAAATACCATATAAACAGCTACGATACTGAGTATGCCATAGATTTTTTTCATAAGGCGTGATTCGTTTTAATGATTAAAAAGTATAAATATGGTTGTTGTGATAAATTACAAATAATATCAACCTAACTTATAGTTTGATAATGAATTGATAATAGGTTAATGTTTTTTTAATACAACTATATTTTATATAAAAATAAAGTACATTAAATGATTTAGTACCCTCGAAAATAGGGATTCTCTGTTAAATATTAACATTTTAACAGCTTTTGACTTGTGTTAATCTTTTTAACAATTGTTAGATAAGACGTTTTAAGGGGTAATTTATTGAAATTGTTCAGATTATAGGGCTGCAGAGTGAAGGGTTTTCAACTGTCAAAGTATTAAACAAGTGAAAACCCTTAAATAAAATAGGCGTGTTAGTCTTCTATTGTTTTTTTATGGCTATAGATAGCTTGTATAATTTCATTTCTACGCTTGACAGAGGGCTTAGTGTAGTGACGATTTTTACGAAGTTTTTTCAACAAACGAGTGTCTCTTACCTTTCGTTTGTATTGCTTTAGTGCCATATTAATTTGGTTCTTCTTTACTTCAATTATAAGCATATATATATTTTTTGTTAATAAGTAGTTTAAAATCTCATTAAGCGATAGTCAAAAAATAAATCCTTAAGTTATTTTTTGAGCATTATTAAAATTCCTTGATAGATAAATTTATTTAATAGATGGTAAATACACTAATTGTGCATTTATATCATACTTTTTGACTAATCGTTCTGTAAATGATTTGAGTCCTCTAGGAATAAAAAGAATTAGTTTGCCTCCTTTTAGAGCTGCTAGTGTGCTTAACAATTTCCATTTTGAGGTTTTTATTGATACATCTGTTGTACGTTCTACTATTTCAAAGTAAAACTTTTTATCTGATTTTACACCCGTAATATCAGGTATAAATTCTATATTATTAGAGGACGAGTAGGAAGTTGGGGTCTCAAAATTTTCTACATTAGCTTTAACATTTAAAAAACCTCTATTATTAACCCATTCAATCACTTTCTCAAAATGCTGTGTTTCTTTCATATAATCTATTTTTTACAAAAAACCATTATACAAATAGCTTTTTGCTGTATCAGTAAAATCATAAAGATCTCCTTGAATAAAAATTAATCAAGCATATAGTACATAAAAAAATGACAATTTCAAATTATTATGCACATTTCAACCTTTTATTACTAAATAAGGCATTGAATTTCAAGCTAATCAAATGAATGGTAATATCATCAATTGCTAAAATAGACCTCTTATTTTCCGCTTTTCTCACTACTTTATGATATTCTTTCAAGGATTATATCATTGAAATCGTTTAGGTTATTCTTCGTAAACCATAAACCACGGAATATTAAACCGACCCTCTTTTAGGTAAACCTTCACGGAGTCGCCTGTTGTCATTTTCTCATATAAGTTTTCGGATACCGTTACTTCTTCAGCTTCTGTTCTATTACTCCACGGAGTTAGTTCAAAGTGATAAGTAGTATATTTTCCTTTGTCTATTCTTTTACTGACAATTTCAGCAGTATATTGAGTTGGTATGCTATCGTCATAGTAACAATTTGTAATAATGGTTGTGCCATATCCATACGCCATACCAATGAATAAAAATAAGATAAGCACTGAGAAAATATTTTTATATGCTTTTAGATTTATCCCTTTCTGGGTGATTAAAATAGGAAGTGTTAAAGCTGCTGCAACTAAAATGGTCGGCAACCAAATATTTGAATACGCATAAATATTTTCAAAATCCATAAGCCCCCTCAACAAAAGCCCAAAGGAAGACAACCCTAACGGTATAATAATCGAAGGATAAGGACTCTCATTTTTTGTGTCTAACTTAATTAACCCCTTAAAACGAATGACTGTAAATAGGGAGAAAATAGGGATAGCGATTAAAGTAATTACAACCAACTCGTAAGGCGTCGGATAAAATAATGTCCAGCAAAAAAACAAGACACTTATCCAGTTTAAGATGGTTGTAATGGTTTTCGCTTGCTGTAAGTTAGCTGTTCTTTCATTCGCATCTATTCCAAACGCTTTATTCTGTAAGATGTCTTGTTGTTCTTTTCGGGCATCTTCCCAGTCTAAATCTTTAAAATTATCAGCTAACCACGATAGGAGTTCATCTGTTTGTATGGAAGAAGTACTAATTTTAATTCGTTTTTTATCTGGAGTATTTGGAAGTATATAGATGTAGCGAGTGTCATACCTAAATCCTTCTATCTCCTCAAATTTTAGATCTCTATTAACCAATGTACTTCTAAGACTTATGGTATCATCAGATATTATCACTTTACCATACTTCGTATCCAATATACCAACCACCATAATTCCGATCATTCCTATAGACAAAGGACCCATAAAGTATAAAAGCTCAATAGGTGTTTCATCATCAAAAAATGGCAGGACTAGAATCGCTAAAAAAACAAGGAGCATTATAGGAGCGACTATATAAACAAAAATAGCCAGACCTTTTGCTGTTTTGTATTCTTTCATTTTAATGTCATTCTGAAACGATAATCCATGGAATATTAAAAAATCCTTCTTTTAGATAGATATCTACGTAATCCCCATTATTACGTTTATCATATAAGTCTTGCGATACCGTTATTTCTTCTGGTTCTATCTGTTGTCCCCATGGTTTAAGTTTTAGATAATAGGTATCATCACCTATCCTTTTATCAAGTATTTGGATACTATATGCTTTAGGTTCACTTTTATCATAGTAACAATTTGGGACAATAATTGAACCATAGCTATAAGTCACAGAAGTAATAAATAACATTAATATCGTTTCCAAATTTAATGGTTTAGTACTCCTCGCAATAATGACAATTAATAAAAAGCTTATAATACCTAAAGGTAACCAGACATTTGAATAATCATAAATATTATCAAAGTCTATTAATGCCCTAAGCGTAAGCGCAATTGAGGACATAAAGAGTCCAAAAATAGCTGAAGGATAAGCACTAATATCATCTGTACCAATTTTAATAAGTCCTTTATGATGAACAATAATCCCAACAATGAGGAGAGGAAATAATATTAACACTATGATGAGTAATTCATAAGGTTGAGGTATAAAAAATGCCCACAGCATAGTTAGAAATCCCAATGTATTTAAAATACTTGTTATCCGTTTTGCTTGTTTTAAATTAATAGCTCTTTCATCTTTATCTAAACCAAATTCTTCTTTTTCAAGTATTTCAATCGTTTCTTCAATAACAGCGACTATATCTAAATCTTTAAGGTTTTGTTATAACCAAGTATTAAACTAATCCAGTTTTTTAATATTAGAACTAATTTTAATTTTTCCTCTATTAGCATCTTGGGGGAAAATATTTATTGATTTATCATCAAGAACTTTATATCCTTTTATTTCATCAAGTTTTATTTCCTGATGACTAATTAAACCTTTAACAATTAACGTATCCTCTGTTACAATGACTCTGTCGTAAATGTCATCTAAAATCATTATAATGGAAACTATTACCATAAAAGTAGATAATCCTATTGCAAAACCAGTAGAATCTTCTATACTACTTTCTGGAGATAGATACTCAACTATCGCCCATCCAAAACATCCTGTCCAAAAAATAGCGAATAGATAAGTAGAAATTTTTGATTTTTTTGAGACTCTAAATTTTTTCATTTTATGGAAGATTAAATTAGCATAACAATTAACCACAAAAATACTGATTTAAACTTCACCCCTGTATGCTTTTATGAAAATAATATAAAGCAGGGAGTAATAACAGATAAAACGGAAGACACCGAGATGCACGAAGTATTTTATTTTAAATATAAGATAAATACGCCTAGTTTAATTTAAACGATGGTTGTGTTTATTCTATGGGATAAAAATAATAGTTAATTTAACGCTCCTTGTATTTTTACTTATAAAATATCAGTTATGACAAATCGCCTACTTATCGCTAATCGGGGAGAAATTGCTATTCGTATTAGTAATGCTGCTTTTGAATTGGATATTCCTTCGGTATCTATTTACGCTTCTGAAGATGCAACGGCTTTACACACCAAACGCTCTGATGAGACGTATCCGTTGCAAGGGAACGGTGTAGCAGCGTATTTGGACATAGAACAGGTGATTCAAATAGCGAAAGCGACAAATTGTAATTTGATACATCCTGGGTATGGATTTTTAAGTGAAAATGCGGTATTTGCTCAACGATGTGCAGAAGAAGGAATTACGTTTGTTGGACCTTCTGTGGCTATATTACATCAATTTGGAGATAAGATAAAAGCCCGTCAATTGGCTCAAGAAGTAGGCGTACCTACCATTCAAGGGACATTTCAGGCGACCACTTTAGCGGAAGCGAAAGCATTTTTTGAAGCCTTACCTGATGGTGAAAAAATGATGATTAAAGCCCTTACAGGCGGTGGCGGTCGAGGGATGAGAGTAGTAGAGAATGCAGCAATGTTGGATACCGCATTTCAGCAATGTCAAGTAGAAGCACAAAAGGCATTGGGGAATGATGCGGTTTATGTGGAGCAGTATATTGATAAAGCAAGGCATATTGAAGTGCAAATTATAGGCGATGGAACGGGGGCAGTGAGTCATTTATGGGAACGGGATTGTTCAATTCAGCGACAACATCAAAAATTGATTGAAATTGCACCTGCTCAATATTTAGCAGATGATTTACGAACGCAAATCATAGCCGCCGCTTTGAAATTAGCGAAAGCGGTACAATATAATAATGTTGGGACATTTGAATTTTTAGCAACCGATACTGAATTCTATTTTATAGAAGCAAATCCTCGCATTCAAGTAGAACATACCATTACAGAAATGGTAACAGGGATAGACTTAGTGCAATTCCAAATTCAGCAAGCACTAGGCAAGACCTTAGCGGACTTGAATTTAACACAAGATAATATTCCTGTCCCCCAAGGTATAGCGATTCAATGTAGAATTAATACCGAACAACTTAATGAACAAGGCAAGGCACAAGTCAAAACGGGTAAATTGACGGCTTTTGAATTACCGTATCAAATGGGAATTCGAGTGGATACTATGGGCTATGTCGGCTATCAGAATCATCCAAATTTTGATACCTTATTGGCAAAGTTGATTGTGCATGGTTCTAATTTTGACTCTACTTTAAAAAAGACCTATCGAGCGTTATGTTCTACGCATATTGAAGGGATTGAAACGAATTTGGAAACGCTAAAAAATATCATTCAACATGATGATTTTACCACTCAAAATATTTATACCAAATGGTTGGATACCAATGTCGGAGGTATTTTAAAAACCCAATCGCATCAACAGTATTTTATCACAGCTAACCAAACTCAGCATACTTCCTCCATTGCTCAAAATATAGAAGGTGGAGTTCCTTCGCCTATGCCCGGTACGGTGGTGACTATAGAAGTGAATAAAGGCGATATTATTCAGCAAGGGCAAACGCTAATGGTCATTGAAGCCATGAAAATGGAGAATGTGGTTAAAGCGGAAAAAGCAGGAAGGGTAACGCAAGTTTTGATTCAAGAAGGCGACGTTGTACAAGAAGGGCAGGCAATTCTACAACTTGAACCGATTGCCGCAGATTTAGAAGAAACCGTTGAGCAACAAGAAATTGACCCCGATTATATCCGTCCTGATTTGGCAGAACTTTATCAACGCAAATCTTATCTCTTAGATAAAAATAGACCGAAAGCTGTAGCGAAACGCCATAAAAAAGGTAAAAATACAGCTCGTGAAAACATCGCTTTATTGTGTGAAACGGGCGATTTTATAGAATATGGTTCGCTCATTGTAGCGGCACAACGTAGCCGACGAAAACGACAAGATTTAATTGAAAATACACCTGCCGATGGTATTGTAACGGGAATAGGGGAGGTGAATGGACAACAGTTTGATGCAGCGGTAGCGAAATGTATGATTTTATGTTATGATTACACCGTCTTGGCAGGGACGCAAGGGATGTTTGGACATCAAAAGACGGATCGAGTGTTGTCTTTAGCGTATCAATCTAAATTACCTGTGATTCTATTTGCAGAGGGCGGAGGGGGACGTCCTGGTGATACAGATTCTAAACATTTAACCATCGGTGGATTGCACATAAAGACCTTTGTCTATTTTGCTAAATTGAGTGGCGTCGTTCCTGTTGTGGCTATTGTGTCTGGCTATTGTTTTGCTGGCAATGCAGCCTTAGCTGGTTGTGCAGATGTGATTATTGCCACAGCCGATACGTCAATTGGAATGGGCGGCCCTGCCATGATTGAAGGTGGTGGATTGGGACAATATCACCCTAAACAAGTCGGACCCGCAAGTGTACAAGCATCAAATGGCGTGATTGATATTTTGGTCAAAGATGAAACGGAAGCAATAGCGGTAGCTAAAAAATATTTATCCTATTTTCAAGGAGCAACTCAAAATTGGACGTGTGCTGACCAACGAACATTACGGCATTTAATTCCCGAAAATCGAAGACGAGTTTATGATATCCGACAAGTGATTGAGACAATAGCGGATAAGGATTCAGTTTTAGAAATTCGTGAAAACTATGCGATTGGAATGATTACTGCTCTCATTCGCATTGAAGGAAAACCAATGGGTTTAATTGCTAATAATCCAAAACATTTGGGTGGGGCAGTGGATGCAGAAGGTTCGGATAAAGCTGCTCGCTTTTTGCAATTGTGTGATGCACATGGTTTACCTGTGGTCTCTTTATGCGATACGCCAGGATTTATGGTTGGACCCGATTCTGAAAAAACAGCTACCGTTCGTCGAACAGCTCGATTGTATGTAGTTGGGGCGAGTATGAGAGTGCCATTTTTTACCATTGTATTGCGTAAATGTTATGGACTTGGGGCTATGGGAATGGCAGCAGGAGGAACACATGAACCTTTCTTTACGGTGGCTTGGCCTACGGGAGAGTTTGGAGGAATGGGCTTAGAAGGGGCGGTTCGGTTAGGATTTAAAAAGGAATTGGAAGCGGTGGAAGATTTGGATGCCAGAGAAGCTTTATTTCAGAAAATGGTGGCTAAAATGTACAGACATGGTAAGGCTTTAAATACAGCGTCTTTCTTAGAAATAGATGAGGTCATTGACCCGAAGGATACTCGACTTTGGCTAGTGAATGGATTATTATCCAATCCAAAATCTAAATATAAGGATGTAGCTAGTAAACGGTTTATTGATACTTGGTAGGGTAAGAAGAATTTTAAATGAGTGTTCGTCCATGAAATAGGATGACCATTAAGAAACTTGAAATCAATCAATAAATAACCTACCTTACAAATAAAACTAAGGTATTGAGCAACCATATTTTTTATTACTATTTTATATTGATTTTAATTGGACTATGTCATCTAAAAAGCATAGCACAAGCCCCCTATATGCAGCAATATTCGGTAGAAGAAGGCTTACCGAGTTCTAATATTTATATTGCTTTTGAGGATAGTAAAGGATTTATGTGGTTTGGTACAGATAAAGGATTAACTCGTTTTGACGGGTATCGGTTTGAAGTGTTTGATTTAAGTGGATTGGTTGGTTCAAATGAGGTTTGGGAAATGAAAGAGGATAGAGATGGACGAATTTGGTGTGCGACTTTTAATAAATTACTCTATTATCAAAATCATCAATTTCATACGGTCGCCCTTCCGCCTAGTATTGACTCCAAAATGATTTTAAATTACTATTTGAATGATAAAGGCAATCATTTTGTCCGCATGGAAGGTGTGTATAATTTCTGTGAAATTCACCTTGAACAGGATAGTATTTATACAACTCCATTTCAACCGCTCCAACAGATTAAAGGAATTGAACACCTTTCTACGTTTAGAACGGCTTTCTTAAAAGAAGAGCAAAATGGTACAAGATGGTTTTCGATTAAAGGTGGGGGTAAAATATTGATTTATAAGCAATGGAAAAATAAGTTTGAGTTATTTAAAATCATTAATAGCTCAAATCAAGCTAGTTTTACGAATCACGAACCTTTTAATTTAGCAACTGATAACATTGCTTTTTTTAATAATCAAGAAGTGATTGTTTTTGATTTTAAAAATATCCATCGTTATCCATTAGATAGTCTCTTTGATACCAATATCACACTCCATCGCACACATATCTCTGATAAAATAAACTTACTCAAAACCAATAATGGTAATCAACTCTTAACATACGATTTTAAGTTTTTACCAACAGATAATTACCTCAAAGAAATGACTATCAATACGATTTTAGAAGATAGTCAAGGGAATTTTTGGATATGCACGCCATCACAAGGAATTTATTTTATTAGTCAAAAAGCTAGGAAGAGTCAGGCGTTTACATTTGAGGAGAGTAATAGCACTCGGCAGATTACGGCTATGGACATAGATGATAAGGAACAAATTTGGCTCGGTTGGAATGATGGAAAATTGAATCGCTTTGCAAATAATGAGTTATTTCCTGTGGAATTGCATTATGAAAAAGATATTACGAATCGAGTCAATTATCCTATCAATCAAATCGAATTTGACCACGAAGGGAATTTATTTTTTTCTCACTTAGATGGTATCGTGGTTAAAATAGAACGTGAAGCATTGCAACAACGTAAAATCGCTCCAAAGGAAAAATGGCAGTATTTATATAAGGATGGAACAAAGCTATTATCCAAACAGAATCGCCTCAATAGTAAAAGTATTTGGGGAACAGTAGAGGGAAGCATTAAAAACATGTGGTTGGATGAGCTTCAAAATATTTACTTGGCTACTTCTGTCGGTGTGTATCAAGTACAGCTTCAAAATGATATTTTTCACTTTAAGGAATGGTCTAAAGAGCGAACTTACACCATTACTCGACAAGATAGCTTGATTTGGACAGGTCGAAAGGATGGATTATTTAAAAGCCGATTCGATACCACTTTTACCACTCAACTGATTTCCGACTTTCCTCAATCTATTACACATTTGAATGTCGATGAAAACGATAACTTATGGATAGTCGCAGAGGGTGCGGGTTTATTTCGGTATCATAATGGACAAACGGATACCATTCAAGAAGTTTTTAAGGGTAAAGAGGTAATTACGGATTTTACAATAGATACAAAAGGAAATATTTGGGGAGCCTCTAATCGTGGAGTTTTTAAGGTTGCCATAAATAATACAACACCTTTTTCGTATCAATTTAAACGATTTGGTTTAAATGATGGTTTATCGACATTGGAAGTTAATCAACTGCTAATACATAAAAATACCATTTATGCAGCAACACCTAGAGGATTGACAATTTTTAAGGAAGAGGATAGTCCAACCATTCAATCCCCTCCGTTTCATTTTACCGATATTCAAATTAATAATCAATCAACTCCATTACAACCGAATTTTGATTTAACGTACAATGAAAATAATATCACCATCAATTATGCTTGTCTATCGTATCAAAGCTTAGGCGAAATCACTTATCACTATAAATTAGAAGGCGTTGACAAAGATTGGCAGACGACTACCATGCCACAAGTTGTCTATAATACGCTTCAACCTAATACTTATGTATTTAAAATTAAGGCCGTCAATCACAATGGACATTGGACAAAAGAACAGCAATTAACTTTTTATATTTCACCGCCCTGGTGGCAGATGATTTGGGCTTATCTGGCTTATGTATTTCTACTGATAGGCTTAGTTTATTTCTATTATCAGCTCCAACTGAAAAAGCAATTAGCACAGCAGGAAGCACAACAAGCGAAAGCGTTAGAAATCTGGAAAAATGAATTATATACGAATATCACACATGAGTTTAGAACGCCTTTAACGATTATTTTGGGCATGGCAGATAAGATTAAAACAACTGCTAAACACGAGTTTTATACGACTGCCAATACCATAGAACGCCACAGTATTCATTTACTGAACTTGGTGAATCAAGTATTAGACTTAGCGAAAAAGCAAGAAAAAATACAAGAAGTTCAAGTGGAGGAAATGGATTTGGTTTTATTTACTCAATATGTGGCAGAAGGGTTTTATCATCTTGCACAAGCTAAAAATATTCAGCTTCAGTTTCATTCCAATTGTTCAGATTTTGTAACCCCTTTTAATACGGATACGATTCAAACGATCCTTTCTAATTTAATATCGAATGCGATAAAATATACAGATAAAGGGGGGCAGATTAGAGTCAACTTAAATGCGTCCTCTGAAAAAATACAATTCACCATAACGGATACAGGGCAAGGAATAGCCCAAAAGGATTTACCCTTCATTTTTGACCGATTTTATAAAGGGCAGAATCATCATATTTTTAATAGCACAGGAATAGGAATGGCGATGACCAAAGCATTGGTTCAACAACTAAATGGAATAATTGAAGTTGATAGTAAAGTTAATGAAGGCTCAATGTTCACGGTGACACTTCCTGTTCTGGTTGCGGAATCTTATTCATCAGATGCTATTTCTCAATCAAATTATCCTTTAACCAATAGTGATAATGAGTTAGCATTACCTACAGTATTAGTGGTAGAAGATCATCCCGAAGTGGCGAATTATTTAAATACGATTTTGAAATTTCAGTATCACATTCAATTAGCTAAAAATGGATTGGAAGGCATTCAAAAGGCATTAGCTATTATGCCCGATATTATATTGAGTGATGTCATGATGCCTGAAATGGATGGCTATCAATTGTGTAAAACCTTAAAAAATGACCAAAGAACAAGTCATATTCCAATTATCTTGCTGACCGCAAAGGCCAATAAAACTGCTAAAAATTTAGGATTAAGCACAGGGGCAGATGCCTACTTAACCAAGCCATTTGATAAGTCTGAATTGCTCATCCGATTAAAAAATTTAAGAGAAATTCGCCAAACCTTACATCAGCGTTATACTACATTAGATTTTATAGATCCTAGAAATACTTCTTCAAAAGTCATCAATTTAGAAGATCGATTCATTCAAAAATTAACCGAATATATCGTCGCTAATATTGATAATACAGCATTAAATGTAGCACAAATTTGTAAGCATATAGGAATGAGTCGAACGCAACTTCACGCTAAAATTACCGCCCTTACTGGTAGTTCGATAACTAAATTTATCCGTAGAATTCGACTTCAAAAAGCTAAATCCTTACTTCAAACAACCAATTTATCCATCACAGAAATCGCCTACCAAACGGGATTTTCAAATCCACATTTTACTCAAGTATTCAAAAAAGAATTTCAACTTACACCTACGCAATATCGTAAAAATAACCCTCAATAGACTTAGTTAGAACATTCCCATAGTTTTTTAGAACATATACATAAAGTTTAATTACTTGACTGATAGCATATTGTGATTTCATGATAAGCCTCTAATGGATTTGCTTATTAACAACAAATAAGATATATGAAAATAGGACAATATGCATTATTGCTAATTTATACTACCCTGTATTTGATAAGTTGTACACCAACTAAAAAAAGCTATACACTCAATGATGCACAAAAAGTAAGTTTAATTCAAAGGCTGGAAGTAATAGCGGAGACCGATCAATTGTATCGGAAGATGATTTCTATTGGTACAATGGATACTGCTATTTTGGCAAAAGATGCTTACCTCCGAAAAAAGAGAGATGTTAGAGCCTACATTGCTTTTACCAAAACGATTAAAAAAACATTAACCCCTAATCAAATTGATTCTTTGACAGCATTACAAGATGAAATTGACTATCAAAATTATCAATCTATAAAATCTATCATAAAGGAGTATGGCTACCCTTCAAGAGAACGGCTTGGGCTTGAAAAAGAATTGATTTATCTGGTTTTATTGCATCCTCCAGCAAAAATTAAACCTAGAGATTATCTCGAAGAAATGGTAACGCTTCTAACTCCCGAAGTAAAAGCTCAACGAATGGATGCCTTGGATTTAGCTTCATTTTATGACAATATCAAAATCAAAGTGATGGGAGAAACTCAATTGTATGGAACAAATCGCTCCTTCAATACTAGAACAATGACAGAAGGATTACCAGCTATTCAAGACATAACAGTAACCAATAAAGCTAGAAAAGCTATTGGTTTAGTACCCTTAAAAGAAGGGGAATATCAATTACAGAATCAATAATTTTTAAGGGATGAGGAAATAAATAGTCTACCCCAAATGACGCAGGAAAATTTTTATTGTTCAAGGCACATTTGACGCACATAGCGGGCTATGTAAGGAAAATGTAATCCCGATAGCTATCGGGAAACCATGAAAATTTGACAAGTCTGACGGGTAGATTATTTGTTGCGTCATCCCTAAACTAAAAAACAATTCAATGAAACGACAATTTAACACGTCTATCTTTATTTTAATGCTAATGATGCTAGGTGTATTTCTCCATGCTCAGCAATTGGATAATTTGAGTGAAACCAACAATGGTAATTCACCCTCAGTAGGACACCTAAACGGGGTAGTTTTAATCGCAAGGGCTCAATCTTTTACAACAGGTAGTAGTGCCATTACTAATGAAGCGATAAGTATCACAATTGCGATGGCTAACGCTAATGGAAATGACTTTGGTGGTTCTACAGATTTTACGGTTTCTATTTATAGTGATAATAGTGGTGTTCCAAATAGCAGTCTATTTACATTATCAGGAAATAATGATCCTAAGACAGTAGGAGAATATACTTATACGGGTACTGTCTCTTTAAATGCAAGTACAACTTATCATATTGTACTAACCGCTACTACTGCTAACCCTGGATATGTTGCTCGGTCAACGAGTGCTACAGAGTTTAATGAAGTAGGAGGATTTAGCGTACCTACACAGATCCAACAACAATTTAATGGTGGAGCATGGACTAATCCAAGTTTTGGCTACTTAAAGTTTTCTTTGACGATTCCTTCTTTGCTTCCGATAGAATTATTGAGTTTTTCAGCTACTCCAAAAGACAACACCGTTGTGCTTGAATGGGAAACTGCTACTGAAGAGTATAATGATTATATGGAAATACAAAGGAGTACAGATGGAGAACTCTTTTATACTTTAGGAAGCGTAGAAGGTGCAGGAACTTCTTTGGTCAAACAATCTTATGAATTTATAGACAAGACTCCCCATAATGGTATTAATTATTATCGGCTTCGTCAAGTAGATTTTGATGGAACAGAGACGATACATTCCATTACTAGTGCGATAATTCAAAAGGAAGAAGCCACTCCTATAATTTATCCAAATCCTACAACTGAACATTTATTTATTGCCACAGGAAATAGAATAGGGCAATTTGTCATAATTTATAATCAACTCGGTGAAGTAGTCAAGCAGTTTATACTTCAAGAGAATAATTACACCATAACGGATTTACCGATAGGCATTTACTTTGTAAAAGTAGATAACCTTCCAGTTCAAAAAATCGTGAAACAGTAATATATTTTGCTAAAAATTAAATTTTAATGATCAGTCTATCAATCGAACCTTTAGTATTCTTATTACTCGTAAGTCCAATTCTTTTAATTGGGAAAAAGCAGGAAACATCAGATTGGACTTTACTCATGGTCTTTAGTCTTTACTTTATTGCCGATAGTGTATTCACAACACTTCCTTTGACCTATTCAAGGTTCGATTTTTTAGACTTGACCATGAATTGGGAAGGGAAGATATTAAGTTATTTAGGGGTTGGACTATTTCTAATTATTTATCGAAAAATTCCATTATCCCAATATGGATTTACGCTTCAACAAGCACCAAATTCTACCTCTTTTTCATTAAGAACCCTTGTTATTGTCACGATATTGATTTCCATTTATGGGTTTCTAATTGGTGGATATAGTGCTTCTTTTGAAAACATCCTTTTTCAGTTAACCATGCCTTCCATCGTAGAAGAATTGGTGTATCGAGGAATTCTACTCACCTTACTCAACCTATATTTTGTTCATCAATTTCGATTGGGACAAACACGTTTTGGTGTGGGGCTGATTATCACTTCCATTCTATTTGGACTATGGCATGGATTAATTATTTCTTCCACTTTTGCGTTTTCTATGAATTGGTTTGCTTTTATCTTGACAGGTCTGATAGGCTTTTTATTAGGTTTAGTCAAAGAGCGAAGCGGCTCTTTAGTCTATCCAATTATACTTCATATTTTAATCAATCTTATCCCAAATCTAATTGGATTAATATTGAATTAAATCATTTAATCAATTTCATCAATAAATTAAAACACTATTCACATGAAAATTTTAGAATTGAAAGTACTCTCCTTATTATTATTTATCCTATTTATCGCATCCTGTGATGATCAAATTTGTATAGATGGAGAAGGAGAAATTACAACATCAACACTCGTTGTAGCAGATTTTACAGGAATTAATTTAATTACTTCAAGTAATGTAACCATTCAACAAGGGGCAGAAATTTCGGTGGAAGCTACAGGGCATCCAAATGTCATAGATAAAGTAAAAACCAATGTAACCAATGGCGTATGGAACATTGATTTGGAGGATGGCTGCTATGATAATTATGAATTAAGTTTTACGATTACGCTACCTATGCTCAGTCGTGTTGATATAGATGGAGCAGGCGATGTTGTTGTTCAAAATTTTACCAATCAAGGCGATCTTAATGTTAGTATAGAGGGTTCTGGCTCCGTAGAATTCAATGAATTTGTAGGTACAGAAAACTTAACAGTGACCATAAGTGGAAGTGGTGACATTACAGGAAATGCAGACTTCACAAACCTAACACAATTAAATGTCAGTATTAGTGGTTCTGGCGAATATAATGCCTTTCCTATTCAGAGTGAAAATGCAACCGTGGATATAAGTGGAAGTGGTAATATTGCTTTAACGGCAATGACTACTTTGAATGTTAATATCAGTGGTTCTGGAAGTGTACGTTATAAAGGAAATCCAACGATAACCTCCTCTATTACAGGTTCAGGGCAGTTGATTGATGCGAATTGATTTAATAAGTACGATATTCGACATTCGATTGACCTATTGAGGATAATATTTATAAAATACTTATTCTGATTTAACTATACATTCTATTTTCTTAACTTGTTCGATTGTCGAAAGTCGATTGTCATGAAAAATAAAATAGCGGTTTGGAGTGTATTCAAACCGCTATTATTGTTCTCCCTTGAATTTAGCTTTTAAATAACTTCTTTTACAACTGATCCTTAAAAGCATACCAAACAGACTCCATATAAGAATCCGTTAGAACAGATTTCATACTGATTTGGTCAATTGGATCAAGTGTAGAACACTATGTATTATGTTAGTGATAAATTAAAAATAGCTTAGCTGCCTAATAGCTATCAGGGGTGAACTATCATAAATTATCTTTTACTTTGTGAGATGAGGGAAAAATGAAGGGAAGATAGCTCTAAATTCTCTTTGACCTTCATTCGTCAAATATGGATAAATCATAGACAATAGTCTAAATGAATAATCTACAGTTACATCAATATTGTCCTCTCGAACGGTGTAAAGTAAAGAAGCGTAAAGCCATGTATTGCCATAATCAATCATTCGTTCAATCAAAACGGCATACCCTTCTGTAAAAGGCGATTTTTTCATGATATTTGTCTGAATCAAAAAATCAAATAAGAACTTGTAGCCTGCCTTACGCTCAAGTTTCACTTGTTCAAAGTGCGTTCGTATCCTTTGATTAGATTTTAGTAAAAAATACAGATCTGTCCAGAAAAAACGATATTTAAGCATTCTTTCCATACTAGACATAACACTTCTTTTAACGTATGCCAATGAGATAATTTTATCGTTCAGTTCCTTTACTCTTTCATCAAATACCTCTACCATTTCAAAATAAAGTCCTTCCAGTATATCTTCTCGTTTTCTAAAATGATAGTTGAGATTACCTGAACTCATCTTCAATTCATTAGCAATCATTCTAATGGTGACATTGCTATAACCCAAGTCATTAAAAAGTTTTCTTGATGTATCTAAGATGTTTTTTTTTGTTTCTTTCATTAGTAAACTTGTCCTAATTAAAAATTTTTAGTAAACTTGTCCTAAAAATACAATTATGCAATCATTATTCAAATCGGAATTGGGAAAAAAGGAGGTTTTGGCGATGTATGATCAAAAGTTAGAGACACTTAACATTCCTTATGAATCCATTTATATTAATACAACTTTTGGTAAAACGCACATTCTCAGAACAGGCAACTCTACTGCACCTCCACTTATTTTAATACATGGCTCAAATGGTCATGCACCCATAGCTTTAGAATGTTATCCTAATCTTAGGTCAAAATATCAAGTATTTGCTGTAGATGTTTTGGCTCAACCCAACAAAAGTGCAGAGACTAGATTAAGTATGAAAGATGAATCATATGGTAGGTGGATAAATGAGATAATTACTCAACTAGGTGTAGAAAGTGTTGTACTAGCGGGATTTTCATTTGGCGGACTTATTATTTTAAAAACGTTGATATATTATCCACAGAAAATTAAAGAAGCCTTTTTAGCGTCTCCTGCCTATGTTGTAAACGGTAATCCGATAAGGGCACTTTTCAATATATTTATCCCAATGAAACGCTATATGAAAACGCACAAGGTTAAACATATAGAAAAATTCTTATCTGTTTTATTTACAGAGCGGGACGAGTTTGCAATAAAGTTTCTTTCAAAAGTATTTCTACACTTTGAAATGGACTTTACACCTGTTCCTGTAATAAGTAAAAAAGAGGCTCAGAAAATTAAAACACCTATGACCATTATTGGTGCAGCAAAAGATATATTGTTTCCAGGTATTAAAATGAGGAAAAGAGCAAGTAAATTATTTCCTTCATTAAAGGAATTTATATTATTGACAGATTCAAAGCACGTGCAAGATCAAAAAGGCAATTTAGTTTTTGAGCAATTGATATTGAAATAAAGGAAGCTGATATATTAATTAGGTTTACTTAATTGTTCATTCTGATACCTAGTCGTAAGGAATAAATAAAATAGCGGTTTGAATACACTCCAAACCGCTATTATTGTTCTCCCTTGAATTTAGATTTTAAATAACTTCTTTTACAACTGATCCTTAAAAGCATACCAAACAGACTCCATGTAAGAATCCGTTAGAACAGATTTCATACTAATTTGGTCAATTGGATCAAGCATAGAACAGTGTTCTAAAACCGTATCTTTCTGACGAACATACTCAATCAGTTTACGATCCTTCTTCTTTAAAGAAAGCTTGTCATTTCGCTTTTTCTTTAACAAGTACAATCCTAATACACCATATGTTTGAATTGCGGGATTCATCGACTTTACCCACTTTAATAAAGCAGCTTTATCTTTTTTACGAACCATTTCAAACATTTTTTCGCATTTTGGAGGTACTTGCCCTAACCATTCACAACCCGTACCAAAAGTATAATTAATAAAGGGAAGCATTTCAGAATCATAAGTATCAATTTTTACATTATAAAAGGATTCGTGTTTACTCATATAATAGTTGAAATCCTTATGAACTTGTGTAAATACTTTCTGACGTTCAGAACGCTCTCCCAATAATTCTACAGATGAAAACAGTAAGGCATGACTATTATCGGTTAAGAATTGGAAACGAAACCACGTGGTACGAAAAGTAACAGAGTAGAAAAACTCAAATTTCTGTAGATTTTCTAATTCTACATTTTCAATAGTTTGCTCTTGTAAATAAGCTAAACCATCTAATCCTAGAATATCTAGAAATTCAGGGAGTGTAATCGTGTTTTGTTTTGATTTTAATATTTCTTCAATATCATTGAATAATTCAGGCTGTGCTTTACTCTGAAAGGACAATAAAACAAAACATAATAAAGGCAGTACATTGGCAATTTTCATGACACTTAGAGATTTGATATAAGAGAGTATGATGCTATAAAAAATTAATTATTTACCTAAGACCAACAATAACGGTTATAAAATATATAGGATATAATAATCCTTCATAAATTTATAATAACTTGGATTTTATCATTTAAATCTTAAATATTCTGAATTAGTAATTTTTATTAAAATAAATTAAACATATTCAATACAAATAATTAAATATAATTTGTGTGACATATAATGTTGTGATTTCTATCGAATTAATCTAAATGTAATACTATTTTAAAATATTTTTTTTGAAAATGATGATAAAAATTCAAGGCTTATTGAATTTATTACATTAATATGTATATTTATCATAATGTGTTTTCTTGTTGAAAAATATTACTTGAATATATTTTTACTATTAAAATTCAT
>CAYLSF010000002.1:0-35885 GCA_964385675.1 uncultured Saprospiraceae bacterium | reverse complement strand
GATAATCAATACTTTGGTGTTCCCCGTTTTCACGAGGACAGGCTAAAACGCTGTATCTCAATACGCTTTTTATTTCAATACTACAACAAGTATTGGTGCTATGCACCTGTTTCACGCTATTATTTAGGTGCATAGCACCTATGCTTATTGTAGCATAAAAAACCAAAATAATGTATAAGGTACAGCGTACCGCCCCAAATTGAAGTACGTTTTTTATAATCATTTGATATTCAAAGTAAAAAAGGTCTAATTGACCATTCAACACTACTAAAAATAGTTAATCTTCCAACATTTCAAGTCATCTTCTGTTAGACCAGCATTATTCAATGTAGAACCTATAAGATGATAAAATATCTATTGATTTTATGGAGTACAATGCTGTTGATTATGGATGGAACACCGTCAAAGTTTGATTTTGGAACAGGAAAAGCGGGCAATGAATGGCGAGTGATTAATGACGGCGTTATGGGGGGACTATCTAAAGGGCAGTTAAATTTCACTTCTAATGCACTAACATTTAAAGGACGAGTTTCTTTAGAAAATAATGGAGGATTTACTTCTTTAAAGAGTCCATTTTCTAGTTATGATTTTAGTAAAAAGACAAAATTTACCATTCGATATAAATTGACAGGACAAAAAGTAGCGGTTACGCTGGAAGATAGCTATCGCTTTTATATGCCTAACTATAAATTGACTTTGGAAAAGACGAGTGGAACATGGAAAACGCTAGAAGTTAATATGACTCAATTTAAAGTGTATCGAATGGGAGAACCGATGGGTGGACATGTTACCAAAGATATTTTAGGTCAAATAAAACGAGTCGGATTTATTAGTGGTGAAAAACGAGCAGGTCAATTTGAATTAGAAGTGGATTATATGAAATTTGAATAATATTGTGAAATTTAGATTCAATGAAAGATTATAGCCGAGCTATTCGACGACATCATAGAAATAGATTAAATTGTAGTTATTAGTTGCCAATCCCGAAAGCTTTCGGGATTGGTTATTGGTCAATGACTTATAAGCTGATGCCTTTGCAAAAGGTGACCAAATCAATAGTGATTTTTGACGAATTTATAAGGTTCATGATAGTGTTAAAACAGTAATTTTACAGATCGTTAAACTTTTATACATATAAATAACTTTAATTTATTTTTTAATAGATCTTTTACAAAAGATAAGCACCATAAATGACTGATTAATAACTAATTAACCGAGTAACTAATAACTACAAATCCTAGAAAATATTGGAATGAAAAAACACTTTAAGAGCGCCAACATGAAGAAAAATATTTATATCAAATTTCTACAACGGAAATGAAGCAATACCATAATGTGAAAAATCCATTTTCGCTTTGATTTGCATTTTGTACTTTTTCATGAACCGCTCCAAGAATCCCTCGGTAAATCCTTCTGGAATATTTTTAGAATCTGGAGTGGGTAAAAATGCAATATGCTTAATTTTACCTTTTTTATTACAATATACCTTTATCCACATTTTAGTACCATCAAGCGGAAAATTAACAGCTTGGGCATAACTCTGCATTTGTTTTAAGGTTGCTTTCCATACTTGAAGAGCAATTTGCATATCATTTTTACAAACATTCATTAAGCTTTTTGGATAGGATGTATCCAAAACTTCCATTGCAATTGGATTTTTATCCATTCTAAACACAGTAGGTGTCTTAATAGTAGTAGTACTATAGAAAGGAAAAGGAAGGTTAATGACTATTTCAGCTTTAGCTTGAAAACTAAAAGTCATTACAACTAGAAGAACAAGTACGTGTAATTTCATGAGAATTGTTTTACAAATGGTAGATGTGTGATTACACTGCAAATTAAACTTTTAATTGTTTATAGCCTAATTTTATCAAATAGTCATCGTTAGTTCACTATAAATCTGGTTCGTTAATGATTCAAACTCAGATTTTTCACATCTTAAAAATACAATGCTTTTAGCGATACCTTTACGCTGTGCTAATACTTCAATTGCTAATGCTCTTGCTTCTTTTCTAAATAATTCGAGTGGAAAGTTTGTCATAGTGTGATATTTATTAATGATACGTTCGTAATTTTTTAATTCCTTAATAATCATATTCTTATTTATTTAATTACAGGAATAATACCAAAAATGAAACCAAACCACTACTTAACAAATTTTTATACCATTATTTTTATAATATATTTTATCAATATCTGTAAAATTATATAAATTCAAAATATTCTTCTAAATTATTGATAGTTACTTTAAACTCGCCTTTCTCTGTAATCCATTGATTATCAATACCTACAAAAGCTAAGTCGGATACATTAACTTCGAATGTTACAACCTGTGATGTATTAGGGAGTAACTCAATTTTTTGAAATCCTCGAAGCCTTTTTACAGGAGGTGTGATGCTCGCATATAAATCACTAATATATAATTGAACGGTTTCCTTGCCCGTAATTTTTCCCAAATTGGTAATTTTGACCGAAATTACAAGGGTTTCGCTTTCTGATAATTTCTTGTGACTGAGCGTTAAGTTACTATATTCAAAAGTAGTATAACTCAGTCCGTGTCCAAATTCAAATTGAGGATTATACATTTGAGTTTTTAATGGCGGAGGACCAACTTCATCAGAAAATTTATGGTCATACGGCACTAAATCATTACAATAACGAGGATAAGTAATAGGTAATTTACCAGAAGGGTTGACATCTCCAAATAAAATATCAGCAATGGCTTCTCCTCCTTTATTCCCAGGTAATAATCCAGTTAAAATGGCATCACATTGTGGTTCAATAGTTCTAATGATTCGAGGACGCCCTTCTAAAAGTACTAAGATAACAGGCTTATTAGTTTGTTGTTGAAGTGTAGTTGCCAGTTCTAGTTGTGCAGATTCTAAATTTAAATCATGAATATTGCCTGCATATTCCGTGTAAGAAGCTTCTCCTAAGCATACGATAATATAATCACAATTTGAAGCAGTTTCTACGACTTCTTTGGGATTAGTTAATGTATCAAAAGTTGCTCCCCCTATAAATGTGACATTATCTATCCCAATCTTTGCTTGAATTGCTCTTAAAACCGTTTGCTCATGTACTAATAGTTCGTCAGATTTTTCACCTTGCCAGGTATAAGTCCAACCTCCATTTAGACTTTGCATAGAATCAGCCGTTGGACCCGTTACTAAGACTTTAGCGGATTTTGATAAAGGTAAGGTAGCGTTATTGTTTTTTAATAAAACAATTGCTTCGTCAGCCGCTGCCTTATTTGCCTGTTCAAATTCATTAGAAGCAAATTTTGGGTAACTATTGGGGTTAGTGTATGGTGTATCAAATAGTCCTAACTCTTGCTTTAAGGTTAAAATTCTTCTAACAGAGCGATCAATCCGTTCTTCTGAAATAGTCCCTTCTTTTACCAGTTCCACTAGATGCTTCGCAAAACTATATTTAAAAGGCACCATACTCATATCAACACCTGCTTCTATGGCTATTCTGACCGCTTCTTTATGTGAACTTGCTACTCGATGTCGAGTGTGTAACATCTGAATATCTTCCCAATCTGTAACGGCTACGCCTTCAAACCCTAATTGGTCTCTCAAAACATCTGTCAACATATACCGACTTGCATGTACAGGAATACCATTAATTTCTCCAGAGTTAATCATAATCGTTTTTGCTCCTGCATCAATAGAAGTTGCAAAACCAGGCAAATGATATTCTTGTAAAAAACGCTCAGGAATCCAAGCAGGAGTTCTGTCCTTTCCAGAACGAGGCATACTATAACCCGTAAAGTGTTTTAAACAAGCTGCTAATTTTTCAGGATGACTTATGTCTTCTCCTTGATAACCTTCTGTAACTGCTTTACCCATGACACTACTTAGATGTACATCTTCTCCAAAGGTTTCCCATAGTCTAGGCCATACGGGATTACGCCCTAAATCCAACACAGGCGAAAAAGTCCACGGAATAGAACAAGCTTTAGTTTCATACGCTGAAATGCTCCCCATCGTCTTAGCATGAGTCGGATTCCATGTAGCTGCTAAGGCTAGTTGTTGAGGAAACAAGGTTGCTCCTGCGGTGTAGCTTGCCCCATGAATAGAATCGATTCCATATAAAACAGGAATACCTAATCGAGTTTGTTGAATGGCTGTATCTTGAATTTGTTTGATGATTTCATACCATCGTTGAGGTGTATGAGATTGAGTACCTACATTTAAAATAGAACCTACTCCATACTTTATAATGGCTTCTTCCAGTCTATTTTTGTCAATTGCAAGAGGGCGAATTGGTTTGTAATACCCTTTATAATGGGTAATAGTTTCTATGGAAACTTGAGTCATTTGACCCACTTTTTCCTCAATCGTCATTTGGTTGAGCAATGTATCGATGTTGACTGCCATCTTATGTGAATTTTAAACTTTAAAAGGTAGGCTCAAAGATAGCGGTTTTGATGGTTCAACATTGATACTATTCTAGCGTAAAATAGGTCAAAATTAACCTCACAGGAAATTTTGACCTATTTTATAAAAATGCAGTAAATCAAGTGATTATAAAATTAATGTAACTATTTACTACCATGCCAAGCATACCGTCTTTTCAAACTCGATTTGAAATCCCACTAACATTAGTTACGACTTTTCGCAGAAAAGAGTCGTGAATACTCATCAAGAAGGTTATATATATTTGTGCAGTAAATACTAACTTACTTCTTCTTCAAAATCCAATAATCCTGCTCTATTCCCCATTCTACTTGTCGTCCAGCTTTATGCTTTACAATTTCAGATTTTTGACTGAATAATTTTTCTATATAGGCAGGTGGATGGAAAGCAGCATATACTCGATGCCCTTCTTTTGCTTCTGCCCTTACCACCAATTCTCCTCTATCGAATTTAGCTCGTTCCTTTTTGGACATTTTAGATTTAAATGCTCCACCATGTGTTGTAAATAACAAGACGGCTCCTTTTTTACAAACTCGCATCAATTCATCATACCATGCTTGATGATTTTCGGGAGAAAGGTGCGTAAAAATGGAAATCCCATAAACAGCGTCAAAGAAGTTATCTTCAAATTTTAACGGTGGGTTAATACCATTCACTTCAAAGCTAACCCCTTCAATATTTTCTTTACACCATTGAATGGTTTTTTCATTATAATCTGTACCAAAATAAGTACACCCCCTACCAAACACATCAGGTAAGTGTCGTACAATGCGAGCAGGTCCACAGCCCCAGTCTAGGATTTTCTTTTTACGAAATCGTTTATGATCATCCAATAGACTTTCTACCCATTGAGCGGTTTGTTTTCCTCCATTATAATAACTGGCATAATTCAATTTAAAAGATTCATACATCATATAATCTGGGGGAAGTTTTACCGTAGGATTTCGTTTTTTGAATAGCTTATTTTTCTTTCGATTTTTAGCTTTTTGTACATTAAATCGAATATTATCTACAGTATGGGCTAGTTTTAATCGGCGAGCAATTCGGGATAGTCCTCCTAGTTTTAGTTTCATTGATATTTTAAATTAGTCTACTTGATATAAAATTGGTGTATTGAATCATTCAATCTTCTGGAAACTCTATGGCAATTTGTGGATCTTTTAGGTTATCTACATTTTTATAGATATCAGCTAAGCTAAATTGAATATTTAATGATTGTAGTTGAACCGTTTGATCTAAACCAATATAAGTTTTAAGCTGCCAATCATTTTCCCCTTTTTTGAAAAAAACATCTACTATGGGCATATCTTGATTCACTAATATATATTCTTTAAAAGAAGGTATCGTTTTATATTTTATAAATTTCGCTCCTCTATCATAATAGCCTGTTGATTTTGATAGCACCTCTACAACAACAGTAGGGTTTGTGATGGCTTGATTACCTTCTTGATATTTTTCTATCGCTCCTTCTACAATACAGGCATCTGAATAAACATTTCGATTATACGATGGTATAAATATTTTTTGATCACTATCAAATACTTCTGCATCTAACTTTGCTGTCATGACTTGTAACCAAAGATAGAAATGGATTAAACTCTTAATCCGATTGTGTGGGATACTTCCTCCTGACATGGGAATAATTTTTCCATTGGCAAATTCGCTTTTAAAAGGTGCTTTTTCCTCCAACTCAAAATAAGTAGTCAAAGTGTAGGTCTTATTCAAGTCCCAATACTTATGTAGAATAGATAGCTGCTCTTTGGCATTTCCCCCTTCTTTTTTTGCTATTTTTCCAATCATCTTATCTTAATAGTGGATATAATTCATAACCAATCTTCTTTATGCCTTATATCTTATACACTTAATAATATATTTCAAATATCGCTAAATTAATCTCAATGAACAAATGTAAAGTAGTAGGTATTAGGTAGTAAGTATAAAGTAAAACATACTACTTCATACCTACTACTTAATAGATACTACCTAATACCTAATTTTAAGTACATTTGCAGTATCAAAAAATTATCAAATACAATGGAAAAATTAAACTGGCAGACGGTTAAGGAATATCAAGATATTACCTATAAAAAATTAAATGGTGTAGCTCGAATTGCATTCAATCGCCCTGAAGTGCGTAATGCTTTTCGTCCGACTACCGTATTTGAATTATTAGATGCTTTTACATTAGCTAGAGAAGCACAAGATATTGGTGTTATTTTATTAACAGGAGAAGGCCCTTCGCCAAAAGATGGCGTCTATGCGTTTTGCTCAGGAGGAGATCAACGAGTTAGAGGTAAGACGGGGTATCAGACAAAAGATGGATTAGGTCGCTTAAATATCTTGGAAGTACAGCGATTGATTCGTTTTATGAATAAGGTTGTCATTGCAGTTGTGCCAGGTTGGGCTGTTGGTGGTGGACATAGTTTACACGTAGTGTGTGATATGACGATTGCGAGTAAAGAACATGCTATTTTTAAGCAAACAGATGCAGATGTTGCTAGTTATGATGCAGGGTATGGTTCTGCGTACTTAGCCAGACAAGTAGGGCAGAAGCGGGCAAGAGAGATTTTCTTTTTAGGTCGTAATTACTCAGCACAAGAGGCTTTTGATATGGGCATGGCGAATGCAGTTGTGCCACATGAAGAATTAGAAAATGTAGCGTATGAGTGGGCTCAAGAAATTTTAGCTAAGAGTCCTACGGCGATTAAGATGCTGAAATTCGCTTTCAACTTAATTGATGATGGATTAGTTGGTCAACAAATCTTTGCAGGAGAGGCAACTCGTTTGGGGTATATGACAGATGAAGCCGCTGAAGGGCGAAATGCATTCTTAGAAAAGCGTAAACCTAATTTTGATCAATTTCCTAAGTTTCCTTAGTGTTGGTTATCGGTTATCGGTTGCTTAGTTATTAGGTAACCGATAACCAATAACCGATAACTATACCACACATGAAAACCATTATACACTACTTCAAAGACTACTTTAAAGATGGCTTCGATGTTAAACTACATCTATTAGTTGGGTTATTCTGGCTAGTTGGACTGATATTTAATTATAACACAGGAGAGGTCAATGGTAGAATCTTAGGCTTTGAAGATGGCGTTATTGATAAATATTATGGTCAATGGATTCGAGTATTATGGTTTTTCTTATTTTATGCCTTTGCGTATTACGGGACGGTATTCATCATGATTTGGTATAAAAGGGATTGGGAATGGTTGCGTAATCGACGATTTTGGGTGATTAGTTTTATTGGGCTATTAATTTTAGCATTTGATATTGGAGCTCACTTTGAACAGTTGATTGCTCAGAAATTTTCGCCTCCAGAAATTTATAGATATACCCAAAAGACGGTTGATAAACTCATTAGTTTATTTACTTGTATTTTACCACTTTACATCCTTTGGCGAATCACAAAAGATCCGAAAGATCATTTCTATGGACTTCGATTAAAAGGGGCATATATCAAGCCTTATATATGGATATTTATTTTTATGATACCCATTGTATTTGCAGCTTCTTATTTACCTAGTTTTTTGAAGCAATATCCAACCTATAAACCCTATATGGTTACAGCACATCGGTACTTTGACATTCCTGAATGGGTAACCATGCTATTTTATGAGTTTTGTTATGGTTTAGATTTTATAGGAGTAGAGACCTTTTTTAGAGGATTTTTGGTCATTGGATTTATTTCAATTATTGGTAAAAAAGCAATGTTACCAATGGTGGTGACGTATTCTTTTATTCATTTTGGAAAACCACTAGGAGAATCTATTTCTTCGGTAATCGGAGGTTACGCTTTAGGCATATTAGCCTATCAATCTCGACATATTTTAGGTGGTATTATTGTGCATGTAGGTGTAGCTTATTTGATGGACTTCTTCGCTATTTTACAGAAGTATGTGTTGATGAGTAGTGATTAAATTTTTAAAATGGCAATGCTAAAATTTAGCAATGTTCGGACTTATTCTTTCATTGCTGATAATGTAATCACTTGATTATCTAGAATAATTTCAGGGTCAATACTTCGACTTTTTGTTTTAACATAGTTGATATTTAACCCTTGATTTTTAATCTCCAAAATTCTCGCATCTAAATCAATGGAGTCCCTTATTTTCTCTAATAAATAAAAATCATCTTGATAAAAATCACTTTCCTTGATTATCTCTTTTGCAAGGCAGTCTTGTATGATTTTCTTCATAATGACATTAATCTCTACATTCTCTTTTCCTTTAAAATATTCATTAACGAGATAATCATATTGAGTTTGAAACCACTCACCGTATTCCTTAGATTTCAAGACAACTCTTCCTTCATGAACTAATAATCCATCTAAAAACCAATTGATGTTTTCTTTTGATATTTGTTGAAGTTGTAATAAATCTCGTAAAGTATAATCTATCCGATCCGCTGATAAATAAGGTAGAGGATATTCCAATAACTTAAATTGTTCTAGGTCAAAAAATTGATTTATACTGAATCCATGCTTCTTCAAAACCATCATCAATTCCTTATTCTTTAAAACCGTTTCATATCGCTTTTCATGATAATCTTCTTCTTCATTGTCAAATACATAATCCACTAAATGAGAAAATGCGGTATGTGAAATATCATGAAGTAACCCTGCAGTTTGTTCTTCTATTGTTCCGCCTAGTTTTTGTATCAATACCATCACACCAATGGAATGGTCAAATCGGGTATGATTTAAAGTAGGATTGGTTAAAATAATCACTCCGCCTTGATGAATTCTTTTTAATCTTTGAAAGACCTTAGTATGTATCAGTTCTTCAATGACACTAGGTAATTCAACTTTACCATAGATTTTATCTGTGTATTGCATATTTGCTAATAATAATGATTTTGTAAACCCAATATAGAACACTTTTCATAAGTATGGATATGATTAAGTTGATTTTAATAACTAATAGCATCAAGCTAAAAATCCGTATTTTTCCCCACCAACGCCAAGAATCAAAAAAATTAAAAGTAGATTAGATGTATATTAAACAGCATACTATCGAATCATTAAAGCGTCAATTCGATAACCAGTATCTAGCATCAAGTATCAAGAAAATCTAACTAAATGAATGCTTTGAATAAAACCACTATATTGATTCTGCTCTTTGTAATAGGAGCAATTCTATTTCAAAACTGTAGTCCAACGATTCCTAAAAATTGGCAATGGGAAACTTTAGAAACAACAGGCAAACCAACCCCTCGACATGAAGCAGGTTTGGTAGCTTATAAAGACAAACTCTATTTATTAGGAGGTCGTCGAGTGAATCCAACTTCTGTATTCGATCCTACTACCAATACATGGGTTGAAAAAGCTGTACCACCAATTGAAATTCATCATTTTCAGCCAGTTGTTTATGGTGATGCGATTTATATTATTGGAGCGATGACAGGAGGTTGGCCCAATGAAACGCCATTAAAAAAAGTCTTGATCTATTATCCTGAAAAAGATGAATATGCTTTTGGACACGATATTCCCGAACATCGAAGAAGGGGAGGGGCAGGTCTTACGGTGTACAAGGATAAAATTTATATGGTCGGAGGCATTACCAATGGACACATGAATGGTTTTCAATCTTGGTTTGATGAATATAATCCGAAAACTGGAGAATGGAGAACTTTAGAAGATGCCCCGTTTCCAAGGGATCACTTTCAAGTCGTTATGAATGAGGATAAACTCTATACTTTTGCAGGGCGTACGACCTCTAAGATTTCTAATATGGATATGGCGTTAACGCTTAGTCATGGTAATGTATATGATTTCAAAACAGAACAATGGGAAACCGTTTATAATCATCTACAAATACCAACAAATCGAGCGGGAAATTTTGCGTTTAGTTGGAATGGAAGCGTGATTGTGGGTGGAGGAGAAAGTATCACACAAGTACCTGCACATAAAGAAGTAGAGGCCTTCAATGTAGTCGATAAAACTTGGACAGATTGGCCATCGCTTCAAGCTGGGCGACACGGGACAGGTTTTGCGGTAATCGGAGATTATGTTTATACCGCATCAGGTTGTGGAAATCGAGGAGGTAATCCAGAGTTAACCACTATTGAACGGTTAAAGCTACCGAAGAAAAATCCAACTGAATCAACTTCTCGAAAAGATAATACCCCCGTTTATTCTAAATGGCATACTATTACGTTATCTTTTGATGGAGAAATGAGGAGTGAAGATGCCGAATATAATCCTTTTTTAAATTATCGGTTGGTGGTAGAATTCCAACATCAAAAAACGAATACCAAACAAGTCATTCGAGGGTTTTATGCTGCGGATGGCAATGCAGCAGAGACAGGTGCAACAAGCGGAAAGGTTTGGCAAGTTCGATTTACCCCCGATAAAATTGGAAAATGGTCGTACAAGGCAACGTTACGTAAAGATAAAGATATTGCCTTGAGTAATGATTTAGAAAAAGGAACGTTAATTCCTGTTAATCAATCTACTGGAAACTTTGTGGTCATTCCCTCTTACAGAGAAGGAAATGATTTTCGAGCCAAAGGTAGATTAGGCGTAGAAAATAGTTATTTCAAATTTAAAGATTCAGATAACTATTTTTTAAAAGTAGGAGCAAACAGTCCTGAGAATTTTTTAGCTTTTGAAGATTTTGATGGAACGTATCGAATAGGAGCGAGTAATCGAGATGGAGAAGCTAAAACGAATAATGCCATTCATCAATTTAAAGCCCATTTAAAAGATTGGAAAACAGGTGATCCGACTTGGAAAAATGGAAAAGGTAAAGCAATTATAGGAGCTGTAAATTATTTAGCCTCCAAAGGAATGAATGCCATTTATTTTCTAACCTTCAATATTCAAGGCGATGGAAAAGATGTTTGGATGTATGCTAATCCCGATGACTTTACTCGATTTGATGTAAGTAAACTGGAACAGTGGGAAATTCTATTTCAGTATATGCAGCAAAAAGGAATTCTTTTACATATCGTTACACAAGAAACAGAAAATGAAACCCTTTTAGATAAGGGAGATGTCGGCAAAATGCGTCAATTGTATTATCGAGAATTAGTCGCTCGGTTTGGGCATCACAATGGTTTAATTTGGAATTTAGGCGAGGAAAACGGCCCTGCGGACTTTACACCAATTGCTCAAAATGATGAGCAACGAAAAGCGATGGCAAAATTTATTAAATCCATTGATCCTTATCAGCACCCTGTGATTATTCATACACATTCACATAATCCGCCTAGAACTAAAATTCTAACGGAATTGCTTGGATATGAATATTTAGATGGTTTATCGTATCAACAAGATAAACGAGAACAAGCCGCTACCACTTTAGCAAAATGGAAAGCGAAATCAAAAGCAGCGAATCATGAATGGTTAATTACGATGGACGAAATCGGAATGTGGTACACTGGTGCATTGACAGATACGGCGGATCTAAATCATCCGACCTTGACGCATTATGTGCTCTGGGGAACGTTACTATCGGGTTCAGCAGGGGTAGAATGGTATTTTGGAGGCAGGCACGTTCATAATGACTTAAACTCGGAAGATTGGCGACAACGGGACAAATTATGGGAAATTACCCATCATGCAAAGGTCTTTTTTGAGCAAAATTTACCCTATTGGGAAATGCAACCTCAACATGATTTACTATCGACCAAAGAAAGTTATTGCTTTCAAAAACCTAATGAAGTTTACGCCTTATATATTCCTGCTTATCAAAAGGCAACTTTAGATTTAACCGACGCTACAGGTAAATTTCAAATAGAATGGTATAATCCATTTGATGGAGGAAATTTACAAAAAGGATCAGTAGAATTTATAGAAGGAGGAGCAAAACAAGATTTAGGTGTACCGCCTTCTCGATTGGGTGAAGATTGGGTTTTACTAGTGAGTAAGGTAAATTGATATGCATTGTTTATTAGCATTTTTCAAATTAAATTTTTGATTATTTAGCTAAAACAAAAATGCGATTAAATTCTTGTAAATAGGATAATTATACAATTCTGTTGGGTAAATTATAAACTTATTGATAATTTACCACAATCGAATTTATCTACTAAATTGTGGTTATTAATCTGTTATTTATGTTGTTCGATTTTTATAAAAATTTGAGTTTTAAAAATTAGGATTACAATTGCCATGTTTCATATGATTTAATTTTTGCAAACCATTCACTAACAACTAAGTAACTAATCACTAGTAACTACAAATTAATCACATGAAAATTATACTATCAAAATGTATGATACCAAAAATTTAAAAGGAGACTTTACGGGAGGTTTAGTAGCGGGTGTCGTTGCTTTACCACTAGCTTTAGCTTTCGGGGTACAATCTGGAATGGGTGCAACAGCAGGTTTATACGGTGCAATTGCTGTTGGTATTTTTGCTGCCCTATTTGGGGGAACAGAAACTCAAGCTAGTGGCCCAACAGGGCCAATGACTGTTGTATCCGCTGCATTAGTTGCTGCTGCCATCGAAATAACTGGTAGCTTAGAAAATGGAATGAGTATTATCCTACTCACTTTTCTATTAGGTGGACTTTTTCAAATGATATTTGGGTTTTTAAATATTGCAAGCTATGTAAAATATTTTCCTTATCCCGTTGTGTCAGGATTTATGAGTGGGGTAGGACTCATTATTGTGATTTTACAACTATTTCCCTTTGCTGGTTTGGGATCTGCAAAATCTACGTTGACCGTAATTCAAAACTTACCACAACTCTTTTCCGACTTCAATAGTTCTGCCTTATTGCTAGGAGCAATTACGATAGCGATTTATTTTGTATTTCCTAAAATTACCAAAGCAGTTCCAAGTCCATTAGTTGCCTTAATTGTGGCTACATTGATTGCTTATTTTATGGAAATGGACGTTCCTTTAATTGGTGAGATTCCTTCTGGTTTACCATCTTTTCAGTTGGGGGGAATTCTCGAAGTGGACGCTAGTGCCTATTCTATGATTATTGAATATGCCTTAGTCTTGGCGGTGTTGGGGAGTATTGACTCCTTATTAACTTCTGTGATAGCGGATAACATGACCAAAACTAAGCATAGTAGTAATAGGGAACTCATTGGTCAAGGAATCGGTAATATGTTAGCAGCTGCTATAGGCGGTATTCCTGGTGCAGGGGCAACAAAAGGAACAGTTGTCAATATTAATGCAGGTGGAAGAACGAGATTATCTGGAGCTTTACATGGTATTTTCCTCTTGACTGTACTTCTAGGATTGGGACAATTGGCTGCACATATTCCACTTTGTGTATTGGCCGGTTTATTGATTCCAATTGGATTTAAAATTGTAGATTTCAAAGGATTAAAACACCTAACAAAAGTACCTAGAGCAGATGCCGTTGTTTTAGTATTGGTATTGTTAATTACGACTTTCGGTAGTTTAATTCAAGCGGTAGGAATTGGTGTTGCATTAGCGTGTCTATTGTTTATGAAAAAGTCCGGTGACATCAGTGAAAAGGGTATGGAAGTGGGTAATATCACCGATTTAGATGGTGCAAAACCGTGGCAGGATGAAAAGGAATTTTATGAGGCTTACAAAGATAAAGTGATCATCAAACACTTATACGGCCCTTTATTTTTTGGATTTACGTCTTTTTTTAAGGATCAAATCAAATCATTACCTGAACAAGTCAAGGCGGTTATTTTAAGAATGGATAGAGTACCCTATATTGATCAATCGGGTTTATATACTTTAGAGGATGTAATTTTTGATTTAAGAAAAGAAGGTATAGAGGTAATATTTGTTGGTTTAAAAGAACAGCCTTTGGATATGTTGGAAGCACTTGAAGTTATTCCGGATTTAGTACCTGAAGCGGATCTTTTTGAAGATATTGATGACGCTTTTGCGTATTTGAAAAAGAAATTGAAAGAGGGGGCTAAGTAAAAATAGTAACTATTTAGAGCCGAGAGTAGAGAACAGAGAATAGAGACACTCTATTCTCTGTTCTTATTTACTTTTTGAAGAAAATCATAGTTCATAAATTTTATATCATAAATCCGTATGATTTTTTCTATTCAGCAGATATATGATTTATGATTTTTCAGAATGAATAATTCAAATAAGAAATTACTATTCTAACCATTTTTATTCAGTTATTCCTCCTTCTTCACAAAACCATCCTTAGTTCGTCCGCCGTGCTTCCAGGCATTTTTCTTTTCGTGTTCTAAATACTCTTCTAATGTATTAGTAGGCGTAAAATTAGATTCCGCTTTTTGAGCTAAATCTGTTAGCTTTTTGATAGCTTTATTTTTATCGTTATTGCCGATTTTAGCTTTTTCTACGGAGTTTTTTAGTGTTGAAATTACTTCATCATAGACTTTAGTGGGCACGGGAAACGGTTTACCACTTTTGCCACCATGAGCAAATGAAAATCGGGCAGGATCGCTAAAACGAGAAGTCGTACCATGAATAATTTCGCTCACCAAAGTCAAGGATTGTAAGGTTCTAGGCCCTAGTCCTTTTAAAAGTAGTAACTCATCAAATTGATTGACTTCATTCTCTTGAGCTAACCATAAAATACTTCCCAATCGCTTGATATTGATGTCTTTTGACTTAACACCATGATGTGTTGGTAATTGCATTCTAGGAACTTCATTTAGGATTTTTTCAGGATTCTCAGCAGCAATATCTAGAATTCCTTTTTGAGTTGGTAACGCATTTTTATGTACCAAATTGAAAATATCTCCTTGATTATCCCCACAAACCGCAGCATGAGGTTCTATCGTGAAATCATCTATTGCCCCAGAATACCAATGGTATCGTCTAGCTAGAGAGGAATTTGGTTTCATGCCTTGCTGAATTACTGACCAACTTCCATCTTCACTCACAATAAAATTATGTAGATACAATTGAAAGCCATCTTGTAAAGCGGTATTATCAACCTTTGCACTCAACTTGCTACAACGAGCTAGATTTGTCCCATCTAAACCTGTTTTATCTCCAACTCTCATCAGTTCATTTGGCGTTTGTAGGGATTTTTTCCCTTTTCCACCGCAGATATAAACGCCTAATCTTTTAGAATGAGGGGCTAATGAGTATTTCAATGCTCCCATAACAGCCGTTGTAACCCCTGAAGAGTTCCAATCCATTCCAATGACCGCCCCAAAACTTTGAAACCAGAAAGGATCGGCTATTCGTTGTAAAAAGGCTTCTTTCCCATATTCCATAATGATGGATTCTACAATCGGTAAAGATAATTTTACCATTCTTTGGAACAGCCATGACGGAATACGACCACCCATAAGGGCTAAATCGGCAGAACCTGAACGCTTCATTTCTTTGAGTTTTTGATTCCCTTATTATATGTTTTCCAATCCAGTAAATAATGAACAGCAAGAGACTGATGAGGAGACCATGTCGTTGCGATTTCCTTCATTTGTGCTTTTAACCTTGATTTTGGGTTTAACTGATATAATGAAGTCATCAACATCTTTAAATGATAATCATCAGCAGGAAAAATATTAGGACGTTGTAAGGTAAATAACAAAATCATGTCAATCGTCCATGCCCCAATTCCCTTGATACTAGATAGTTCTTGACGGACTGCTTTATCACTTAGACTCTTCCAATCTGTCGTATGACTTTGCCAGTACTCTACGACTCCTACAATCGTTTGATACTTCCTTTCGGATAGCTTCACATTCTCAAATGCTTTTGCTTCAAATTGGTCAAAATTGTGAATGCTGAGTTCAGTCAATTCCGCTTTAGTCAACATTTTTTCAAATGTCTTTTTTGTACTTCTATAATGAATCTGTTGTTCAATCACGCAACTCATTAAATCATGAAAAACATTTTGTGTACTATCCACTTGCGGAATAGGAATCGTATTGATAATCTTTTCTAATACAGGATCATCCGATTTTAAATAATCTCTCCCTTTCATAGTTTGTCCATTATCATTCAAATGGGTATAAAAGAATGTTTTCCTATAAATTGTTTATTGGATTCATACTTTATCATTCCTTACTCATTAAGAATACGCTAATAAATACTTAAAATAACTTTAACGAATTACAGCTAACCCTTTAAAAAACTACTACGTCAGTTTTAAGGCAAATATATTTATTCAAACAAATAGACAAGACCATGTTTAATCTAAAAGTCGTTACACTATTTCTAATAGTGATTAATCTCTCATCCTGTACAACAATAGACATAGAATATAAAACCACCTTATATTTTATAGATAACCAATCCTCTCATGATTTGGCATTTACGTTTCCTGGTCCTTATACGGTTATACCTAGAGGTGTAATTACTCAATTTTATAGTCTCAAAGCTAAAGGCAATAGTGGATATGAACCCAGAGCAGCTTTTCATCCTGATTTAAATGAGGATAAAGAAACTTATTTATATCGCTCAAGCCCAAATGGACTTCAGGCCGTGCTTTTGATTAGCAAGAATAGGGAGTTGGTATGGGGAGATTCTAAATTCGATACAGATGTTTTTCATTATACATTGGTGGTGACAGATGACATGATTCAGTAAGGATACTGATTTTATGAATTTATGATAAGTAGTAAAATAGGACATTTGCCCGATTATAAAAATCACTATTATTATAGAAATTGTACCGTAATAAAAGTATTGCGAAGAACATCAATTAGAATTAACTCTAATTGAGTTCTTTATTTCTATAAAAACGGTTCAATGAAAACTAATATAATTTATATTCTTGTCTTCATAATTTTAGTAACTACTTTAAGTATAAATGCTCAATCTATCACAAATAAACAGTGCATTTCAGGAAACTGCCAAGATGGATTTGGGACATTAAAATATAAGAAGGACTATAAATCTTATCGTTACAAAGGGGAGTTTAAAAATGGAATGTTTAATGGTTCAGGTGTGATTTACCATGATGATCCTTGGGGTGACAATGGTGATATTCCACAAGAAGTAGGGATATATAAAGACAATGAACGTAGGGGTGGGTTTAGAAGCTATTTTTTGTCTTATGATAAAACGCTTGATATAAAACAATCTTTCCGAAAAGATGAGGAATATATCAAGCAATCGGATAAAACGATAGCTTCAAAATATAAAGTTATCAGAATTGGAAAGTCTGGAAAAGTAGTCAGTACAAAAACCACCTATTTTGTGCATTATAGTTCTGATGGCAAAAAAATTATTTTGGATAAGCCTTTTGCAAAAGCATTTGGTCGGTGTATTTCAGGGAATTGTGATAATGGAGAAGGTAAGCTACAATTGGATGGTATTGGAACGTATGAGGGGAAATTTATAAATAGTAGAGCACATGGAATACGTCAGAAACTAACCTTAACCACAGGCGAAATGATGTTTGTAACCATTGGACAAGGCATTATTTATAAAGACCCCATTACTGTAAAATTACCTACTGGCGTTTCACGAGTAGAAATGGCAAAACGTAGAGTATGGAAGTTACGCCCTTATAGTTGTTTGGAAGGTGATTGTTATACAGGCAGAGGTACAGCACTTTATGGCAATGCAGATAGAGCAGAAGAAGCAAAATTGGAAAGATATCTAGAGGAAACGCAAGGCTATTTTGTAGGGGAGTTTAAAAATAACATCCGACAAGAAGGAACGCTTTATACGTTTAAAGGACGAATTTTCAAAGGTAATTTCGCACAAGGACTAAATGGGAAATATACTGCTACTATCAACGGAAAAGCTGAAACTTGGCATTTCAAATATGGTAAACGGGTGACGGCTGATGGTCAGCCTTATGAAAAATATCTCGCTCAGAAAGCCGAAAAAAGTCGAAAAAGCGTCACACAAAAATATACTTCTAGGAATACTAGTAGGCGAACCGTTTCATATAATACAAATATTGAAATACCTAAAGGCGTAAAACTATTACATCATGAAAATATTAGAGACAGGAGTTTTTATTTTCCCGCTTTTTTAGAGGAGAAGGAGGTTTATATTCAAATTATAGATTTGAGTGAATGGATAAAACAAGAGGTTTCCATAACACATGGTAGTACGACTAAAAAATATATTATGAAAGATGGAAAAATCTCAATCCGATTTAGATATAATGGCGACAATAAAGAAATGGGATTTGGAAGTCAACGTAATTCAAAATATAAGGTATTAGTTTACAGCACTCGAAAAGCTACTACTATTGCCCGAAAAGAGAACAGACCAAAGGGATTGTCTAAAACTCAACATAAAGGAATTGTGGAAAATATGGCGAAGGATCTTATTCCACAGCTTAATACAAAATATGGTTATTCACACATCAAAACGGAATATGTTTTAGCCAGTAATTTACCCAAAACACAAATACTAAAAATGCACGGGGGGAATGAATATGGTATTATTGCAATTGTATCTGATAGCAAAATTACCCCTAAATTAACATGGAAATACACTAAAAAAGGCTCAGAAATATTGGGTACAAAAGATGAAATCAAAGTCATTGCTGAAGGTGTTACCCGTGATAATGGCCTAACGGAACTCAACCCTGATCTTAAAAAGATAAAGGCTTGGAGAAATTATATTTTAGATATTAAAAAGCAAGGTTCTGGTAGTTCAAATGCTTATATCGTATTGATTTACACCTATAAAAGTAAAGACAATACTTCTTCTAATCACATTCAAAATAAAGCAGAGGACTATTACTCTAAAATAGATGAGGCTAAAATGGATAATATGGCTAAAGAACTATTGAAGGAAATGAATAAGAATAAGGCAAAGACTAACGAGATTTTGAAGAAAAAGAATAGGTAAATGGAAAATATTATAAATCCTCTTCAGCTTGCACTTCGGATAAAAAGTAAGCATTGTTTGATTTATCAAAGTTTCCAAAAATCATAGTCGTATCTGGATTACTTATCGTTAACCATGCACCTCCATTAATGGATATATCATAGACTTTTTCATTTTGTTTTAATTGACCAACTAGGTTACAAGGCAGATGATCAAATAAATGATGTTGTTCTTCTCCTGAAATGGATTTTACTGTTTTTAAAATTAAGGAAAGGTTTACAGATTCTATTGACCAACCTTCACATATAAAATAATCACTAGAGGTAGTATCGTGTTCCGTCTTTAAGGCGATTAATTCAAAAGATTGATTAGTGTCAAAGAAACTAGAGTTAACATGACTAGAAGATGTATGAGATTCGGTTGAGCAACTAAAAAATATCATTATCATCAAAAACGCTATGTATTTCATAAATGTAAATTTTGTCCTTTAACCTCATACTTTAGAGTATGTTTAAATTTTCATTGCTTGAAAGTTATGACTTTATCAAAAATAAATTGAGTATAAGTACAGTATAAATTAAGTTTCCTTACAAGTTTTAAATTCAAAAATACTCATTGATTAAATTTCGTATCGTATTTCTTTCTATGACTTCAAAAAACAAAGACATAAACTTATTTATTTTACAGTATAATAAGTTCTACTTATAAACTTCTTCTTCATAAAAGGTTTTCCTGTAAAAAATATTTTGAGCCCTACCTGCTTATCGGCAGACAGGGCTCAAAAAATACATAAAATCTAATTCAACTACTGACATTCATTATTATAAACAGGGCTTGTTCGACTCGAACTTGCAATAATGCCTTCATAAGCTTCTTCCAATGTTTTGCCCTTATCTGTATTTTTTTTGACTAAGTATTCAAAAGTAGGCCCATCTGGATTACCATATTTTTTCATATCTCTAGCTTGTAGTGCTTTAACTTCATCCTGATTCGGCATCATATAACGAGCATTAATACGAGCATTATGACGCAATTCAAAAGCCTTTTCTGCTCTTGTTTTAAGGTCTAAACCTTCTTCTTTCCATCGGGCATTGATTTTTCCAATGGCAACGACTTGATAATTATACCATACTCGAATATCACAATTCGTAGCAGGTACTTTTAACATATTTCCATCCTTTAATTGAGGTTTGGATGTCGTAGTCGTTGTGGTGGTGGTTGTACTAACGGTAGTCGTTGTGTTGGAAGATGCCGATGGAATCCAAACACGCTGCCCTATGCTAATGTCATTGGCATTTTTGATAGTTTTATAACTTGGATCACTCGCTGCTTTAGCATTAGTAGCATCTATAATCTTTTGATAGTCTTGTGCATTATTCAAATATTGTTTGGCAATTTTACTCAACCAATCATTTTCTTGAATGGTGTAAGCTTGTCCATCTTGTGCAAAAGTGGAAAGGGTACTTGTCAAAATAAAGGCAATCATTAGTAGAAAGCCTTGTACGTCTTTTGGTAAAATTTTCATAAGTCTGATTTTGATATTAAATAATAGATTTTCGATTAAATATATAACCTACGATAATTAGTCCTAGACCAATTAGAGGTAAAACTAAAGGTGGATTTCCTTCTGTATATATTCTAAGCGTAAAAACGGCTTGTAAGATAAAGAGTAAAGTTAAACCGCCTGTGATAAGAATTAAATTAGCTATCCATAATTGAGGTGTTTTAGAGAAATGATATTGAAGCCAAATGATGATAATTGCAATGGTAATAAAACTACCGCCTATACCATTGATAAATGCAACTACAACTAAACGAACATCATCGGATAGGCTATTAAAAGACTGCCCCATAGCGATCTCATGATAGGGCATGACACTATTTCTAGTCAAATAAACAATTCCAAAAATAAACAGTAGGAGTGCAGCAAGAATATTGGTTATATTTTCAACAGTTAGTTTCATGGTTTAATGTTGCTTATCTGATTATTAGTAATTATCTAAATAACAAAAAGCCAGTTGAAGTACCAAACCTAGATGATAATTCTAATTATAATTTCTGAGAATAAGAGGAGGTTTTACATTTCACTTAGCTTATTGTAATCCTGCAACGCTTTTACTGAAGCGCAATCATAATCCTTTAAAATCCAAATTTACCATTCATAAATTGAAGTTGACTATTTAGAAATTACCTCTTATTTCCTCTATTGGATTTTATCATTTTTGAAGTCGAAATCAATAAATTCATAAAATAAGAAAATGAAAAATCTATTCGTATTAGTTTTTATTAGTTTGATAACAATCAGTTTAGAAGCACAGAGTTTCAATGAAATTTTAAAAGTAGTGGCAAGTGATAGAGGAAATGGTCACTTTTTTGGGTTTAGTGTGGATGTTGATAGTAATTATGCTGTAATCGGTGCTATTAATGCAGGTACGCCCAATAATCTTTTTGGACAACAAGGTTCCGCTTATATCTTCAAAAGAAGTAATAATAATAACTGGCAAGAGGTCAAAAAAGTAGTGGCAAGTGATGGCTTTGATATGGACAACTTTGGATATAGTGTCGATATATCAGGTGATTATGTTATTGTAGGAGCATATCAGGAGGATGAAGATACAAATAATGCAAATACGTTGAGTGCCGCTGGTGCAGCTTATATTTTTAAAAAAGATGAAGGTGGAGTAGATAACTGGGGTGAGGTGAAAAAGCTAATAGCTAGTGACCGTGATCAAGATGATAATTTTGGAAGAAGTGTCGGTATTTCTGGAAGTTACGCAGTAGTAGGGGCAAATTATGAACAACATGATATCAATGGCATGAACAGCATGTTTAATGCTGGTTCGGCTTATATTTTTGAAAAGGATGCTGGCGGAACAGATAACTGGGGTGAACTTAAAAAACTAGTGGCAACTGATAGAACAAGCAATGATGACTTTGGAAGAAGTGTATCAATAGACGGAGATTTCATCGTAATTGGTGCACAAAAACAAAATTTGGATGGTTCAAGTAATAATTACCTCATTAATGCGGGAGCAGTTTATGTTTTTGAGAAAAATACTGGTGGTTCTAATAATTGGGGGGAGTTACAAAAAATAGTGGCGATTGACCGAATAGCAGGTGTTCGATTCGGAAGTGCAGTGGCAATAGATGGTGACTACATTGTGGTAGGTGCCTCCTCTGCTACTAGTACTCCAAATGTATTTAGTGGTGCTGCTTATGTATTTAAAAAGGATCTTGTTCTTGGAACACCAAACTGGAGTGAATTTAAAAAATTAGTAGCAAGTGACGCTGCTGCAAATGATGAATTTGGTGCTGCTGTTGATATTTCTGGAGACAATATCATCGTGGGGGCAGCCAGAGAAAGTGAAGACCTTAATGGCAGTAATACGCTAAATCAAGCTGGTGCTGCTTATATTTTTAATAAAGATGAAGGTGGAGTAGATAATTGGGGCGAAACTCAAAAAATCATTGCGAACGATCGAGCAATGACCGCTCGTTTTGGAACTGATGTGGCTATTAAAGGTGATTTTGCAATGGTAGGAGCTAGAGTTGAAAGTAAAGATGCTACTGGTGGAAACAGTATAGGGGGGGCTGGTGCGGCTTATGTGTTTGAATTTGGTATTGTTTCTTCTACACACTTAACTATAGATGATTCCAATCTAAAAATCTACCCAAATCCTGTTCAAAACATATTAAATATTTCAAGTGATGAGGCATTTCAGTTTGCTACAATTTACAATGTATTAGGGCAATCTATCCAACAAATTTCTATTCAAAATAATCAAGCAGAAATTAATGTTAGCACTTTACCAAAAGGAAGTTATATACTTCAATTGGTGAATGAAAAAGGACAAACGATTTCTAGGCAATTTATTAAACATTAAGCGGTGAAAGGGATAAAATTGGTTGCTGTACTGTTATTTTTTAGTGTAACACTATTCGCACAAATCAGACTAGATGTTCCTAAATATTTAAGATTAGATATACCCGAAAAGTATAAAACGGTATTGATGATCGGTATTGATTCTTTTTTAGTAGATATTGAAACGGGTGATTTTGATGATAGAATACTCGTTAAAGAATCAAGTACCTTATTAAAATCTACCTATAAAGGATTTTTGACTTATTACCTAAAATCAGATAAAAAGAATAAGGTTAAACTATCGAAGCAATTAACGAATTTTTATCACTTGGAAAAAGGTAAATATGCCATTGAAGTATCCTATTTTCAGCATAGAAGTGATACGGTTCGGTTAAGGTATAGTTTACGATTTGTGGCTCATCTTGATGATACTCAACTGGTATTTGCACTTCCTCTAGCTTATGAAACAGGAATTTGGCAGCAGTTTAAGGTGGGCAATACTTCTTATTATTTTAGAGGGAATTTGAATAAAGACCGAGCGACTGCATTTGATAAAAAGAATACACAGATTGCTAAAAAATTTGGTTTAGAACCTGCATCACTAGCATTTTATATGTGTAGAAACTATCAAGAGGTATTACGACTGTTAGGGATTGAATACACAGTCTATGAAAATGGAAGTGTAAACCTAGGATATGGTGTAGTAGATAATACGATTTTTTCTGTTCGTAATAATGAAGACTTCTCACATGATATTTTTCATTTCTATTCTGCTAAACGACATCAACGAAAAGATAGAAACTGGATAGCGGAAGAAGGAATTGCTTACTTGTGGGGTAATGCCTACTATGCAGATGAGGCTGGCGAAATGATTACAATGGATACATTAGTTTCGGTTTTAAAGCAATATTTAAAAAAGGAATATCGTAAATCTATCTACGAATTATTTAAAGAAGGAGATTCCGTTTATCCTCAATTTGACGCAAGGGTTTCTATTCGATCTGTTATCTCTGCCTTGATTGTTAAACGAATAGAACAAATCTACGGACAGAAAGGTATTGAACAACTTATCAAGTGTGGGGATGGAAAACGAGTGGAAAACTATCTTAAAGCGATTGATGAATTATTGGGTATCACTAAAGAGAATTTTGAAGAAAGATTGCTAACATTAATTGAAACTTATTAAAATTAAACATTAAATATACCCTTTGTGAAGCTGAAGAGGAATGGCACTTGTCGTTCCTCTTATTTTTATTGACCCTTTAGTAGTTTTTCAAAACTTGCCTTTTTATCCCTTGAAATTGGTACATGATGCCCCGTATCAATTTCTACCATTCCTTCGCTTCTATTCAGTTTTTTGATAAAATGAATATTGACCAAATACGATCGGTGACAACGATAAAAGTTAGAGCGATTATGGAGTAAATCTTCAAAATAACTCAATGGCTTACTCACCAATAAGGAAGCATTATTTTTAGAATGAACCGTAGTATAAGCTCCTCCCGCTTCTAATAAAATAATATCATCTGCTTCTACAAACAACAAACCATCGGAAACAGGTAATGCAATTCGATTAAAGACGTTAGAGGAAGTATTTCGTTGTAGGGCAACTAAATGTTCCTTCATTTGAGTAGTACCAATTCTTTCCGTAGCTTTTTCTACGGCTTTTTTGAATAATTTAATATCAATTGGTTTCAGTAAATAATCTACTGCGGATACTTCAAATGCTTTTAGGGCATATTGATTATAAGCCGTAACAAAAATGATTTCAAAATTGATTTCTTGAAAAAAACCAAGCAACTCAAACCCATTGTACTGCGGCATTTCAATATCTAAAAACACAATATCGGGTCGATATTTATTAATACCTAAAACCCCCTCAGGTACGCTTTCATAATCTCCCAATACTTGAATATTTGGACAGTATTTCTTTAGTAACAATCGTAATGTTCGTCTTGCACGTTCCTCGTCATCTATAATGATTGCGGTATGTTTCATATTATGAATTTTTGAGTTCTATTTTACTTGAGCCTAAACTCTACAACAAGAATAATACATTAAATCTAATAATTGTTGCACAGATGTATAGACGGTTATTTTGAACTTATAAAGTGCCTTTTTGCCAATATTACTTCATGTCATTTTACGCTTTAGAAATCCAGATTAACCATTCATGATCTAAAGATAACTGCCCGAAAGTTATCCCTAGTCTTGGGTTGGCTAAAGCTATACTTTTGCATTGTATTTAAGGGGAAAACCCACATTTTTTAAAGTAAATTAAAAACAAAACATGAAGCAATTAATAATGCTCCTATCACTAGTTCTCTTGATAAGTAATAATGTAGAGGCTCAATTTTTCAAAAAATTAAAGGATAAGGCAAACGCCGTTAAAGAAAAATATACACCAAAAAATCAAGGATTAGACCCAACCGTTAGTCAAGCGGAAATGGCAAAGAACTGGGAAGAGAAGGTTTATACCGTTTACACTATCGCAAGTGGTGGTGGTTGTTATGAAGATGGTAGTTTAAAACTAACACTTGGAAAAGATGCCAATGGTTTAGTAACAAGCGTTATGCTAGACGATGTACCCTATGATAGAGATGAAGAGGGAAAATCTGATTTTATTCGCTATTATTCCTCGACTAAGGGTAGCCAAAATCTTATGTTTCTTAAAGATAAAATCCTACTTTTTATAGGCGATGACCCACAAATTTATGGTAAGTATTATTTAGGTAAAAAAGGAAGGTATAGCGATATACAAAAAGCACAGAAATACCTAAAAGAAGCTCGTGCAAATCAAACTGCAGATTTGGATGCTTATGCTAAAAGGAAAGCCGCTGAAAAAGCTGCTGCTTTAGCCGCAAGAAAGAAAAAGTATGGTTTAGAAGGTAAGAATGTACAATCCATAGTCGTGACAGATATATCTGCACAGCATTATGGGTTTTATCGCCCTATCAAATTTCATATAACCGCGACACTAACGAACGGTAAAAAGATTTCAACTAAAAATGGAGGTTTCTGGGAAGACTATGAGATTAAATACCCAAATGCCGTATTGGAAGGTACAAATGGATATGGCAAAGAAGTTAAACCCAAATCATTCATCAAAGGCGATGAAATATTGATTGAAGTCGTCAATAAACACAATCGTTCTATCAAAACCACAGGACGTATCCCAATGAAATATGATGAGGATTTAGCCATGAAATACAATGCTTACAAATGGGGGACATCGGGCAATAATTTCAAAATTGAGGTTAAACAAGTCAAGCATGCCTTGAATGGTTCAGATATATTGATGATTCGATTCACAGATTTAAGCGGTAGTTATGGTACACAAATCTTTAAGATAAAAGCAGACCAAACTTTTTACGTCTATACAGATGGGCATAATGGAAATCAAACCATAAGAGATGGCTATACTTTTGCAAAAAGAGGCCCAGGACAAAATGCAGGAAATGGTGGAAATATCACCGTGATTAAAGATCCTAGCGTTAAGCAATTTAACTTGGAATACTCCAATAAAGGGGGCATCGGTGGTGCAGGAACGGCAGGGTATAATCGTGGTCGAGACGGTCGTGATGGTGCTTTTAAGGAAATCGTTAGAGCCGTTAATTTTTAATCGGATACAAAATATTAGGTTAGTCAACTGGTGACTTTGAGTCACTAGTTGACTATTCAAGCACAAATGCCAAATCAACTTCAAATGAGTTTTAAAAATAGTATCTGCATTATCTCTTTCTTATTCATATTCAACATTGGCTTTACACAAATAACCGAAAAAGGAGATAAGGAACTCACCTTCGAGGTCAATGGTCAAAATTTACGAATGACCTACTTTGGGAATAAGGATATTTCGGTAATTGATAATACCGTAAAATTAGCGGTGATTCATATTCATGGCATCGATAGAAATGGTCGAGATTATTTTAATGTGATTGCACAAGCTGCAGATTATGCTAATTTATATGAAAATAATGTTTTCCTAACCCCTCAATACATCATACCAACAGATAAAACTACACTTAACCTATCTGATGATTATTTATATTGGGATACAGATTATGACAGGGGCGTAAATTCTTTGAATACACCTGAAAATATAACTTCTTTTGGTGTACTAGATAGTATGGTCAATCAATTGGTAAATAGCTACCCAAACCTTTGCCAAATCATCATTTCGGGTCATTCTCGTGGAGGGCAATTGACACAGCGGTATGCTGGAAGTAATATGGTAGAAAACAATATTAGTGTACCTATCCGTTATGTACCGGCTGGACCTTCTTCCTATTTTTATTTGAACAATGAAAGAAGAATTGCAGGTACAGAAGATCAATTTGCAGTGCCGACAACGACTTGCACAGAATATAACGATTGGAAATATGGGTTAGACGATTTATCGGATTATCCTTATGTTTCAGCCGTTGGAGCAATGACGATTAGAAATCAGTATAAAGATAGGGAGGTTTTCTATCTAGTTGGTAGAGATGATGATGATCCTGCGGATGCGAATCTAGCAACAGATTGTGCCTCAATGCTTCAAGGCGATCAAAGGGTTGAGCGATTTAATATTTTCCAAAATTACTTAGAGCAGTATTATACCGATAATTATGGTTTCAATATTAATATCAATGATAGCTGGGCAACGGTATCGGGCGTTGGGCATAGTAATCGGTCTATTTTTACTTCTACAACAGGACTCAATGCGGAATTTAATTTAAATATTGATGATGCGAAAATTAAGTTAGGATGGCAGGTTAAAAATAGTGGTTTGACTAATAAATTACTCCGCGATGTTCAATTTATTGATGCGGATCATGGTTGGATAGTCGGCGACAATGGTACAATTTATCGAACTATAGATGGTGGGGATACCTGGATTACTCCCTCTTACATACCGACTACTTCTGATATTAGAGGGGTATATTTTATCAATGATATGACAGGTTGGGCAGTTAGAAGTTCGGGGAAAGTATTGAAAACGATAGATGGTGGCGATAATTGGAATATGTCAAGTACAGTTACGAATAGTACCTTATACAGCACTTTTTTCAATGATGCGAATACGGGTTGGGCAGTTGGCAATAGCGGGACTATTATTAAGACAACAAATGGCGGAACTAGCTGGACAATTCAACAGACTACTTCTAACATAACTGACCGATTTTGGCGAGTCTATTTTATTAATGATCAGATAGGTTGGGCAGTTGGTCAAGATGGTGCTGCGGTTAGAACAACAGATGGCGGAGCGAATTGGGTGGATATGCCTGTCAATACTTCAGAAGACTTGAGGGGTGTACATTTCAATGATGCCAATACAGGTTGGATAGTTGGACATGATGGAACAGTTTTGTACACGTCAAATGGAGGGGTAACATGGGATGCACAAGATGCGACAACTACGGTAAACTTACGAGATATTGCGATGGTTGGCGATGAGGGATTTGCTGTGGGGTCAAGTGGCAGAATTATTCATACGTATGATAGTGGCAAAACTTGGATTCGTCAAGATAATTCTTTGGCTACGGATGATTTGTGGAGTGTTGCTATGATTGATGGAGATAGTATTTGGGCAGTTGGTGAAAATGGACTCATTCAACAAACACTAAGAGGAGGGCAGCGATGCCTTTTAAATACCTCCTTTGGATTGGCGGATACTGTAGAAGTGGAAGGTTCAGAAACGTTTCATTTAATTGCAGATGAAAACTGTTATTCTTCATACAATTTTAGTTGGAATACAGGAAGTACCTCTTCAAAAATAACGGTATTAGCCAGTAATCTACCCGCAGGATATACAACTTATGAAGTCGTTGTAAACGATGGTAAAAATTGTTTAGATACAGCAAGAGTTGTCTTTTTAAAAGCTATACTTCCCGTTGAATTAATTTCCTTTAATGTTGAGGCAATTGATAATGAAACGGTTCAACTACAATGGCAAACTGCATCAGAATTAAATAATGATTATTTCATCATAGAAAGGAGTCAAGATGCTTTTGAGTGGGAATCTTTAGGTCATATTTCGGGTGCTGGAAATAGTAATGAAATACAACGTTATGATTTTGTGGATACTAATCCTCATTTAGGAATAAACTATTATAGATTAAAACAAGTAGATTTGGATGGAACAATAAACTTTTCAGACATTCAAAGTGCCGTTATTGAGAAAGATTATATTATTACTGCCTTTCCAAATCCAACTATCGATCAATTATTTATTTCTATAAATTCTCAAAATTTCACACAAGACTTTAGCACATTAAGTATTGAACTCTACAATACACTAGGGCAAAAAGTATTGAAAACAAATTATTCAAATATTTCCAATGGCTTAATCAAATTAAATGTATCCCATTTGGAGAAAGGAACTTATTATCTAAGGATACGAAGTGACGAGGGGATAATTGAAAATAAGTTAGTTAGTATTGTGAATGAGCAATAAGTGTTTTGGCAGGATTAACAAGATAAAACAGGATAGGAAAATCTTGATAATCCTGTCAAGAATTTTACTCTACTTTAAAAAGCCGTAAAAGGAATTCGTAAAACAACCTTTGTACCTATCGCTTGGTCATTTTCATATAGGTCAATAATTTTCAAACCAACCTTTTTTTCATAAGTTTGATTCAAAATATTTAAACGTTTTTCAGTAGCAGAAGTGGCAAAGGAAGTCACTCGTTTACCTTGACGACGGTTGATTTTTTCTGCCTCTTTTCTGCCGATTCCATTATCCGTAATCGTACAAATCAAAGCATCTTTTAATTCAAAGTCAATATTTAATACTTTAAGCCCTTTGATTTTATGTAATAGTCCATGCTTTACTGCATTTTCAACAAAGGGTTGAATAATCATGGAAGGTACTTTGAGTTGTTCTGCCTTGATAGTGTTAGATAGCTGAATGGTATATTGAAACTTACGACCAAAACGAAGTTTTTCTAAGGTTAAATACAATTCTAAAATTTGAAGTTCTTTGCTTAATGGAATTTCAAAAAACTCCGATGCTTCCAAAATTTGACGCATCAAATGACTAAACTTAGTCAAATACTCATTGGCATTATCCACATCCTCTTGTAAAATTAAATCTTGAATAGAATTCAAAGAGTTATACAGAAAATGCGGATTCATTTGGGCTTTCAATGCTGTTAGTTGAGAGGTTTTGAGGTCATTTTCTAGTTTAGCTTTTTGTTGAATATCTTTTAATCGAGTATCAAACCACCAATACACAAGGGCTGCAATGAGTAGTAGGGATAATAAAATAAACCACCAACGTTCCCAAATGGGTAACTGAACAGAAAAGGTATAGCGTTCAATTATACTTTTTATATTATCCTCATTAACTGCTCGAACTTCAAAGGTATATTGTCCAGCATCCAAGGAGCGATATTGTACAAAAGGGGAACTCGCATTGGTTTTTTGCCAATTGTCATTTAAACCAAGCAATCTATATTCATAATGGAATCGCTGCCGACTCCGAAAAAGGGCAGTTTGAAATTCTAGCAATAGGTTATTTTCAAAATACTTAAATTGATTTTGCTTTTTTGAAATAGAAATACTGTCATTTAAGGTAATCGAATGTAATCGAATGTTTGGGATAGTTGTATTCTTAGCTTTAAGATTTAGTGGAAAACGAATTAAGCTATTGGTAGTCGATAAAAATATTTCATCATTAATCACCTCAATTCCTGTAATTTCCTTTTGATATAATCCTTCGCTAACTCCAATAATATCCATCTTTTTTGTGATCAAATCCATACGAATAAAACCAATATTGGTAGCGAGTAACAACCAGTTTTGATAAGATTTTATGGCTCGAATGAGAATACCCTTACCTAATTTTTTTTGATAAAAATGATGGAAAAATTGTCCATTATGATATGCCATAAAACCATCAGATAATGTACCTAACCAGAGGGTATCTTCCTGCCAGGTACTACAAAAGGCATAAACAGACTGGCTATCTTTTAGTATTTCCTGTGTTTTACCATTAATATAACTATAAAAACCATTTTTATTTGCCAAAAAGATAGTATCAGACATTGAACCTTTCGTAATCATTCGACCCGCACCGGGTAAAATGACCTCTTCCCGATTACTTTGTAAGGGGGTTCTCCAAAAAGCACCGATATTGACGGAAAAAAGCGTATCCTTGAAAATCAACATGTCTTTAACATTTGGTGCATTTATGTTAATGGTTTCATTTGTCTTTTTATTAATCGCTATGGTCGATTCTCCTATAGCTATAACTTGAAGTTCATCATTTTCAATAATTTTTTTAACAGTACTAAAGGTAAAAGATGTATGAATGGGTAAAGTCTGAAAAGTAGAATTTTGAGGATTAAATTGATAAATATTACCTAAATAAGTCCCTAATAAAAGTTGATTGTTCTTCGCAGCTAAAGCTGTAATATTAGCATTTGGAAAGAAATCATCAGAAAACATCCGCAATTCTATAGAAGGGATAATATAGAGTCCATTTTGTAAGGAGGTTAACCATAGATTTCCTTCTTTATCAAATAAGGCATCCGTAATTTTTTCATTGAGAAAATAATGTTCTTTAAGCTCAAAAGTTTCGTTTAAAAGATGTACGCCATTTGTGGTACATATAATAAAACCATCTTCAATGGATTTCATCATATAAATACCATTACTAAAAGTTTGAGGTGGAAAAATTTTAGATTCAACAAATTGCCCCTTTTGAATTTTTGAAATTTGCCATTCCGCTGTTTGATTATTTTTTAAAATAGCATAAATTTCATTATCAATCTTATTCAAATGATAACAAGTATATTGACCATGTGGAAAAATATTCTGATACGATTCATTTTCATTTTTATAATGAATATTGTCTCGACTATTAATGTAGATTTCAGTTGAAGAAGCGAATATATTAATAGTATTAAAGTCTTCTTTTAGTTCACTATCTTCATTGAAGTATTTTGACTTTAGCTTTCTATCAGTGATGGAATAAATTTCTGTATGGTTGGTTAAAACAACAATAAATCGATCTCCTTGAATACTATAATTTGGAAAAGCAGTCGTCTCTTTTGTAAAATCTTTAAACAAGTGCATCGTATCATTTTGAATAAAAAACACTTGACCCGTAAAGTTTTGACACCAAACTCGTTGTTGTTTATCAACGATTAAGCTAGAAATGCTAATTCCATTTTGTTTGGGATGTTTGTAAGATTTAAAGGTAACACCATCATAGCGAAATAATCCCGCATCGCAACCGATCCAAATAAATCCAAAGCTATCTTGCCGAATTTGATATACTTCATTAGACTCAAAACCATCTTCATAATCCAATTTATAAGAAAATGGTTGTTGGGCATTAAGCTTTATCGAAAAGACCAATAATATGAAAATAACAATTCGCAAATTATATGATTTTGTTATACGGTTAACGGTGAACGACAAATGGTGAACGGTTTTCGTAGTCAGACGATTTTTAATAACTGCTAGTATTCAAATTTAACTCAAAATATCGAGAGCAGCGAAAGTCCTATTTTATGAAAAGTAAATTGAATTTTTCTTTAAATTTCAAAAAAAATGAATCTAGCTGTAAGTTTTTAAAATCTCACTTGTCTTCTTTATGAAATGGATACAAAACGCTTTCAACATATCGTCATAGCACTTCAACCTAAATTACTTCGAGTTGCTTTTGTCTTGCTTAAAGATTTAGAACTAGCAAAAGATGTTGTGCAAGAAGTTAGCTTAAAATTGTGGGAGATGCGAGATGGCTTGAGTTTGTATGATAACCTAGAAGCTTTTAGTGTACGAATGACAAAGAACTTGTGTATCAATCAATTGAAATCTAAACATCAGCAAACGATGAAAATGGTTTCTATTTTACCTGAGGGTCAACATGACAAAACACCTTTTCGAGCAACTGTAGCAAAGAATGACTTAGAACAAGTCATTCAACTCATGGAAGGCTTGACACTGCAACAACGGTTGATTTTTCAATTGCGACATTTTGAAGGACAATCTTTTCAAGAAATAGCAGAAGCTACTGGGTTAACAATTAATAATATTCAGGTTTCCTTATCACGAACTCGAAAACGATTGAAAGCAAGATTTAAAACAATACAAGATTATGGAACAACTTGATATAGATGCTTTATTAAAAAAGTTTGATATGGGGCTAACGACATTGGAGGAAGAGGAACAGATTAAAACTTGGTTGGCAATACATGGCGATGCCGAACCATATCGGGTTTATCATAATTTGTTTAGAGATTTAGAAAAAGCAGAACAGCATTTAAAAACGGCAACAGAAAATCAGTTGATACCTATTGACTTTGAAAAGGAATCGACCCGAATAAAAAAGGTAAGACAGATTTCATCACATTGGATGCAAATTGCAGCAGGTTTCTTATTGTTAATTATTGGGCTAGGAGGAGGTTGGTTTTTAAATCAAAATGATACGACTCAAGTTGCTGATTTACAAGCTGAAATTATAGAAATCAAACAGCTATTATTGAAAAGTCAAGTTGAGCCTTTAGCAGCTAGTTATCGGATGGATTTGGTAGAACAAATTATTGAGCAACCTACCATTAATCCTACTTTACTCAACACCTTAAATAATATCATTAGTCAAGACGAGAATATCAATGTACGCATTTCGGCTATTCAAGGATTAGCCAATTATGCTCAACAAGAAGAGGTTCAGACTATACTGATTCAAGCATTAACCACACAAAAGGATGCTAATATTCAAATGCTCTTAATTGGTATTTTGACACAATATAAAGTCAAAAAGGCTAAACCTCAATTGGAAAAACTGATAAATAATGAAGCCGTTTTTGACTTTGTAAAAACACAGGCAAAACAAACGCTGAAGTCTTTATAAATTATTATTGATTCTCTAATAATTTTTGTGATTTAAAATTTTCATAAACCGTTGACCGTTAAGCGAAGCGACCGTCCACCGTTTACCGTATGGTTTTCATCACATTATAAAAACAAAAACTATGAATTACAATTGGTTAAAATGGTTATTACTTCTATTCAGTATTGGGTATTCACTCATCGGATTTGCTCAAAAAAAGGAATTAAAAATCCTTCATGCGATGCAGTATAAAATCTATTTGGACGAAGACCCTAATAAGGTCAAAAAACTATTATTTAAAATTAAAAATGCAGAAATTGGGATTAAAGGAACAGATAAAAACCATATATCCATCACAGCTATTAAAGGTTGGAAGCAAGGGGAGAACTTCAAATATGAATTTCATAGAATAGCTAAGATTGATAAAGCTGATTTGACCTTGCTTCAAGACGAAAATAAGATTGATTTAGGACAAAACTCCGAAGAACAAATGGTCTATTGGCTAGAAATCCCCAAAACGATGTCTGTTTTAGTCGTTGATAAAAGTATGTTTTTGAATAAAGTTACGGTAGCTAATATTGATACCGATGTGGCAGTTAATACCGTTCTTTCCCCTATAGATATTCAAAATATAGATGGGCGAGTTTTAGCGAATAGTCAAGCTGGAGATATAGTAGTTTCTTATGATAGAAAAGTGAATAAAAGTTCAATCACTTCTGCGGGTAGAAAAGTTACCTTAAAGCTATTGAAAGACGCCAAAGCCAATTTACAACTTAATGTGGTGACTGGTGCGATTATCACAGATTTTGACTTGGGTGAAGATATTAAGAAAAAGGACTTAAAGGGACGAGCTAATATGCGAACGCTTAATGGTAAAATAAATGGAGGAGGTACTAAAATTTATGTGATGGCACATACTATTGAGTTGAAGAAGATTAAGAAATGACGGAAGTAGAGCTTTGGATTTTAAATAAATCCAAAGCTCTACTTTTAAAATGATTTTTATGGATTTATGGTATCATCTAAACTATTAAAAGGCACCAAATCAAATTCAGGAGAAGCTTGAAACAAGTGTTGTAAAATTGGAATATGTCCTGCCCCAAATAAGACTAAAACCCTATCTTCTGAAGTTGGTTGAATAGCTTGAATTTTTCTAAATGTTCTTAAATTTCGGCTATACCAATACATTGCTAATACATCTGCTCCCCGCTCATCATCCAGTTTGAAATCACCAATTAAATAAGCACCATGACTACGTTCTAATACTTTCTGGGAATTCATATATTTAAAATAATCTAATAGATTGGTTTTAACGGCTAATTTATCATCATAATCATACCACTCATCGTATTTAGCATCTAAAGGATCGGTTGGATCACTCCAATCAAAGTCTTTGTATAACTTTCTTACAAAAGGTCTAAATGTAGCGGTATCTTGTTCCGCATACATTCGATGTCTCAAAGACAAAGCATCGCAGCCATAGATCGTATCAAGGTTAAATTGTTCCATTAAACGAAAGCCAATTTGCTCTACTTCTCCAGCTTTGAGTGGGCGAGTTCCATTTTGCCAACGCTCATATTTACGCATCAAATAACCCGTATTACGACCTGCTTCTACCACTATTTTTGTGGGTTTAAATTGAGCGATGTAAGCTAATAAGTCCTTTAATTCTTTTTGTCGCTTATCAGATAAGATATTGACTTGATCGGCTTCTTCTGTTACATGTGCATCTAGATTAGGATAACTAAAGTGAAATGTTCCAACTAATAAAACTTTTGGTAATTGCTTGTTTCCTACTAAAATAGAGTCAGGATCTAGGAAGTTAGGATACTCTGTTGGAGCTTGTCCAAAAGCATGAATAGAAAAGCTGAACATCAAAAGAAGACTGAAAAGATTTTGAATTGTACGCATGATAATATTGATTTTAAAGTTTTGAAAATATTCTTGTTGAGAATAAAGAACAGAGATAAATAATCTTCTCTCTGTTCTCAATTCATTTGATACTTCAAATCTAGGGGCAATTAAAAGGACGTACAATTGTAATCTGTGTAGGCTAAAATTTCATCGGTAACTCATGAAAAGTATAAT